>JAHLFV010000149.1 GCA_018883625.1 Candidatus Treponema excrementipullorum | reverse complement strand
TTACCGGAAAGTCAAAGAATTAATCGAAAGGCAGCAAAAAGATTACGACTGGGAATTCATTTTCCTCGGGGCGAACATTGACGCAGGGGAAGAAGCGGCAAAAATCGGAATTGCTCCGGAACAGGCGGTACGGTATGAATGCGACAGCGCAGGAACACTCCTTAATTTTGAGGTGCTGGGAGAAGCCATGTGTTCCGTGCGGGAAGGAAAAAAGCTGAACCGGAGTTGGAAAAAAGACATAGAAAAGTATTACGGCGAAAAGGAAAGGTAACCTCCGCTCCGCCGCCGCTCTTTGCCTGCGGACAATCCATACGGGCAACAATGGTATGGGAGCAAAAAACTGGCAACAGAAATGGGAGATTTGCAAGGGGCATATTCCAGGCGTATCAATATTAAACACCGGCTGGTTTATGAAGTGTTTGAAGAAGAACAGACAGTGAAAATCATCAGCTTATGGACCCATTATGAATTTTAGGAGAGTGTGAACCGCCAAAGCCTACGAATTCAGCTTACGCTGAATTCGCTAATCAGAACGCCGGTTCCATAAGCGGAAAAACATTCCAAAGCGAGAACCGGCATACTGTCCCAGAATTCGGCTTCGCCGAATTCTGGAGTTTTGGCACAAGGCGTTTGCACAAGAGAGGACTGTTTCTGTGCCAAAACGCCTTTCCCTTGAAGTTTGACTACTTTTGAAAAAGTAGAGTTTGCCTTGCTTTACAAAAGCCAAAATAAGATTCCTCCACTCGCCTAACGGCTAAAACTGGCAACAGAATTTGGACAAAAAAATTAATTTTTTCGTGACATTTCATGCACAAATCCCCGAGGCTTTATATGGTGAAACATACCCCAGTGAACTGTGGGGTCTCAGCTTGTTGTAATACTCCATAAAGTAATCAACCACCATCCGGTAATCTTCTTCAGTGTAATTCCTTCGTGCCTCAATTTCTGTTTTCATAGTCTTCCAAAATGTCTCAATAAATCTATTATCAATACTGGTGTATGGTCGTGACATACTGTGGACAATCCCCAATTTTTCAATCATGTCATAAAATGCCTTACTGGTAAACTGACTTCCTCTGTCCGTCATCAGCATCACAGGCTTCTCCCACCTCTTTACCGCATCCATCACTGTTTGTATTGCCAACCGGGTATCCAGTTTGTAACTGTAGTTATGGGCGTACACGATTTTTGTATTCACTCCGATTATGGCACACAGATAAAATTTCTTTCCATTTATTTTTCTTTCAGTAAAATCCATGCTCCACACATTTTCAGTCCGTTGCTCATACTCCGGCAGATTGTTGAATATATTTGCCCGTATGTATTTTTCTGTTGCCTTTGACGTATATACGTTATGGCACTTCTTCCTGCCGTACTTGGATTTATAGTCGAGTAACTTGAATATCCTGGATATTTTCCTCTGTGAAAATATAAACCCTTTCTTCTCCAGGTTTTTCTTGGTCACCCGTCTGCCGAAGCTATAATGATGTTCTTCCAAATCTTGCTGTACCACTCTGATTTGTTCCGGGGTATCCAATGCCCTTTGAGGATTTTTTCTGTCGTAGTATAAGGTTGACCGCGAGATTCCTAATACACGGCACACTTTGCACTGCGGTTCTGTCCCGAGCTGTTCTGCTGCATATCGGGTTATTTGCTGTTTAGTTCCGCAAAGTATGCCGTGGCTTTTTTTAGGATTCTGTTCTCTGTTTCCAATTCTTTTATTCTTTTTTGGGCTTCTTTCAGTTCATCTCCGGGTACAAGTTCTTTTCGCTCAAAGGCTTTTTCTCCGTCGGCTTTGAATTCCTGTAGCCATCTGTAACCTGTTTGTCTGTCCAGTTGGTATTTTTCAAACACTTCTTTGGGTTTCATTCCTCCCAGGAGTTCATAAACTACTGACAGTTTAAATTCCTTGGTGTATTTTCGTCTTTTTGTTTCCATCCTGTCTCCTTTTGTCATTATAGCATGTGTTTAATATAATGTTACCACTTTGGCTCGGTCGGAATGACAAAGGCGTTATAAAAGAAACGGCTTACGGGGGTCCAGGGGAGCTCCCCGGGTCGGTGTAAGGCTGCTCCGTAAAGAAAATGCACCGCATTTTTAGGAGCAGCCCGAATCTCCATGAGTTTCGGGAGTAAAAGACCGAGAGGGGAAACCTTCGCATCGAAAGCGTTGGTTTCCCCTCTCCCTTAAAGTTTGACTACTTTATTAAAAGTAGATTTTTCCTGCTTTTTAAAAAGCAGCAAAAGCCAAGCTCTGCGTCACAAACACCGGTGCAGTAATGACTACTTACGGTTACACAGAGCTTCTTAAACAGGAAAAAAACTGCACAGAGCTTTAATCCCTTGATACACAAAGCTTCTCCCGGAAAAGCCCCGTAAAATTAAACTTCTACAGGCACCCTAAAACGACTTCACCAAAAAATCAAAACAGTATTCAAACCCTCCCTTTTCTGATATATTCCTCTAATATGGACATTTCCCAGTTCAGAGTAAAAGAAACAACCGGGGCACCCCAGGGTAATTACAAAATACACTTTCTTGATTACACAGGTTATGTGTCAGGTGATGAATTTATAAAAAACACAAAAACCGAATTAAACAACGAAGGAATAAACATACAAAAAATCCTTAACAACATAATATTAACAGATTCCACAAACTATACTTCAGTCTGGGCATCAAATACACTTTTAAGCCCCTGCATAATATATTTCGATTCTATATCAAATGCTGCAAATGCC
>JAHLFV010000148.1 GCA_018883625.1 Candidatus Treponema excrementipullorum | reverse complement strand
CTTGTGCTGAAATCCCGTTCTAGAAGATTAGGAGCGATTTTGCCTACCTTACCTTTGTATGAATTGTATTTATGCTGACGAACTTTACACACAATATGTTCTTCATGCATTAATTTCTGAATAACTTTATGATTTGTTGTAAAACCTCTGTTTCTAAACTCTAGGGTAATTCTTCTGTAACCATAACGCCCTTTACTCTCATGATAAATCTGCAGTACCAGCTCACGTTCTTTGTTGTGATTATCTTGATTCGGATGAGTTACCGAGTAATAAAATGAACTCCTTGGTAAACCGGTAAGTTTTGTTAAATCTGAAACACTGTATTCTGACCTTAGTTCTCTGACAGCTTCGACTTTTTTCTGTCTTTTTTCTGCTGCTGTTTCTTTTTCTCGTCTTCCTGAACTAAGGCCATGTATTTTTTTAGGTAAGCATTCTCCATCCGAAGATATGCAAGTTCTTCATCTTTTGTCCATTCTTCCCTTGGTTTGTTTGGTATTAAACTTTTCTTTGGCATTTTTGAGTACCTGCCTTGCTTCTGAAATAGAGCTTGTGTACCACCGGTAATATATTTCTTTCGCCATGCACAGATCGTTCCTTGATTTGTTATTCCAAAAATTAATGCTGTGGCAAGATTTGAAAGATTATGCTCTTGCTGATAGTTTAGTACTTTTAGCTTAAATTCTCCACTAAAACGGCGGGTCGGTTCAGTAAATTTTCCGTTTAATTCATATTGGGCTATCCATTGCCTTATAAGGCTACGGGGAATACCATACTTCCTTTGCAGCACACGGACCCCGTAATGCTTTATTTTGTGCTCAAGTACTATTTGCTTTTTCAATTCCTCTGTGTATTTGGACATTAAAAATGCACCTCCTAAAATTGAACTTTTTTTGTCCAACTTTAGGGGTGCACTTCACTTTGGTAAAAAAACAAGTGACATTATTATTTGCTAATACCCGTAAGTTTTTTACTCAAAAAATTTGACAGTCTAAATTTGCCATGCTACAATGAATCGAAAAGCTTTTCACACTGACACTTTGTGGAATTCTCCACGAGTATAAACTTGGTTCTGGTTTAATTTATAATATTAAACCAGTTGTTGTATCAGCCTGTCAAAACACATATTTTGGCAGACAGCTGACGTAATGTGTGCATAATGTATAGTTAAAAAATGTCGGCTTAAGTGTAAAAATGGAGTTCACCTATGTTTGAGAAAAGAAAGTTTTCTTGGTTGGTTACACTGGTAGTTGTTGCCTTTGTATTATTGAGTTCCTGTAAACAAACAACCACCCCCCCCCTACAACTTCTGAAACAGAAGAGATAAAAGAATCACCTCGTATATATGAAATTCAAGGTACTAGACATCGTTCCGCATACGACGGAAAATACGTCAAAAATGTTAAAGGCATTGTAACAGCTGTTCGAACGAATGGGAAATTTTATCTACAAGATCTTGAGGGCGACGGAAATCCCCTGACTTCAGATGCAATCTATATTTTTACACCATCGAAATTTAAAGGTGTAAACGTAGGAGATGTGGTTCTTGTCTCTGGTTCCGTCACAGAATATGTTGACAGTAGATATCAAGATACGAATCTTACTATCACGCAAATTAAACCAACCAGTGATGATGATGTTGTGGTAGTAGAAACAGGACGAACGGATTTATTGCCGGCTCCCGTTACCTTAACTTATGACGACTTGCACAATAAAGTAATTTTTAAGGACGGTACAAACTTAACCGACGTTTTAAATCCCACAGAAGAAGCCATTGACTGGTATGAATCTCTTGAATTCATGAGAGTAAAAGTAAAAAATCCCAAAGCAGTTGCTCCCCCTTACAGCGATGTCAGCTATATAATTCCCGGCGATGCTCCCGTAACATACACTGAAAACGGTGGTGTTGTTTATAACGAATACAATAAGGCAGATTTTTTCTACTTGTATCCCTTTGGTTGCTTTTCAAGCAGAGGTGACGCTCCAGACCAGGAGTTAGGTTACTTACTTACTAATACACTAAAGGGCGGAGATCAAATCAATGGTGATGTTATTGGCATTATAGACTACTACAAGTCAAACTACCAAATTATTTTAACAGAAGCATTCCCAGAAGTTACACCAAGTGTTAATACGCCAGGTTCTGTTCCTACTTATGATGGTACCAAATTAAATATCGTCAGCTACAATTTAGAAAATTTTTCCGCAGGAAATGCAAACGATTCTGACCGAGCAGCTAAATTTGCAGAACACTTTGTAAATAAACTCAATTCTCCAGACATAATTTGTCTCATTGAAATTCAGGATGATAATGGTCAAACAAATAATGCGGTGGTATCCTCTAATGAAACTCTACAGCTGTTAATCGACGAAATTAAGGGTATTAATCCTAGTCTCACTTATGCAGCTGTAAATGTAGATCCTTCCAATAATGTTTCGGGAGGTGCTCCAGGCTCCAATATTCGCTGTGCATATTTGTACAGAACAGACAGAATAGAGCTCGTTCCGGACAGCGATAATGACACAAGTAACAGTACATTTGAACATGGTGCAAGGTTTGTAAACGGAAAACTTGAGCAGAATCCTGCCAGAATCGGTGTAGGAAACAATTCTGATGGTCACCCCTTTTTTGAAACACGCTTACCCTTAGTTGCTCATTTTAAATTCAAGGAAAGTATTAACGGTGGAAAAGATTTTATTGTTATAAACAATCACCTTTCATCTAAAGGAGGGGACGATGCTATTTGGGGACCATCACAGCCGGTACAGCGCCCCAGTGAACTAAATCGTCATGGACAGGCAGAACTTGTTCGTGACTTTATAGACAGTGTACAAGGTGTTCCTGTTATTTCCGTAGGAGACTACAATGATTTCTGGTTCTCTGATACATTAAAAATAGTTAAAGGTACAGATATGACAAATGCTGTAGAAGAATTGCCATTAAACGAACGATATACCTATACTTACAGTGGCTATTCACAGACATTGGATCATATTTTGGTTAAAGGCTTCAGTAACGTAGAAGGTGGTGTTCTTCATGTAAATTCCATTGTAGAAGCTGACAAACAACTTAGTGATCACGATCCGGTTTGGGCACAGTTAACTTTCTAAAAGTATAACTATTTACAACAACACTAATTGTTAGAAAAGGATGTGTTTAGAACTTTCATATTTTAGACACATCCTTTTTGCAGTTTACCGTTTTGTCGGAGTTTGACTTAACACAATCATCTGAGTATCTTTGTGTATCAAAGTTTTACTTCCAAAATACAGGGCAAAAAAGCAGGAACAGGCAACGGCTGTACAAATGGCAATCATAATGGCTATTTGATACAAAATTGCCGTTGTAGGTACGGTGCCGGATAAAATCTGTCCCGTCATCATTCCCGGCAGGGAAACAATTCCCATACCCAACATGGAATTGAGAGTGGGTAAAATTGCCGTTTCCAAAGCCTGTTTTACAAAGGGATGCAATATCCTCTCCGGCTCCACCCCGGCACAGGTCAAGGCTTCTATTCTGGCATGTTGATCATTAAGAGTTTCTCTGAAAGTTTTTAGTCCCAGAGAAACTCCCGTCATAGTGTTACCCATCACCATACCGGAAATAGGAATAATATACTGAGGAGAAAAAGCGGAAATACCGATTACCACAAAAATAAAATACAACACTGTAAATAAACCGGAAATCGTAATGTAAGCTCCTACTATCACCTTAAAACTTTTTCCCAAAGTTTTGTTTTTACCCAAAACACGATGTATCATGAAGGCAACCATGGCAAAAACATATACAGCCGTAAAACTCAATCGGGGATTTTCAAACATATAAGTTAAAATATACCCCGCCAAAACCAGCTGTACCGTCATTTTTATGCTGGCGGCTAACAGGAGCTTTGATTTATCGATACGGTATTTTTTCATGATTGCAAGCACAATCACCAATAAAAGATACACACATAAAAATTGCCATATCTGTAGTTCGATAATATCATGCATGGGTCAGTTTCTCCATATCGATTACGGTATCTGCATATTTTTTTACTATGTACCTGTTGTGGCACACGCACACTGCCGTGAGATTTTGTTCCCTGAAATACTTTTTGAGATTTTTCATCACAATTTCTGCCGTTTTATCATCCAAGGCTGCGGTAGGTTCATCTAAAAGTACCGTATCCTGAGCAAAAGACAAAAACACAGCCAAAAACACCCGTTGTCGCTCTCCCCCGGACAATGTATCACAGGAAGCATGGAGCTCCATATCTAGTGAGCACAGCGATAAAAAAAATTTCATCCTTTCCTCCGATGGCATCGGTTCCTGTCGGTTTTCATAGTAAAAAGCGAAATTATCCAGTATGGAATCTTTTATCAGATACACGGTTTGAGGAATCAACAAAACCTGTCTGCGATAAGGCAAAATCTCGTAGTCGGTAATGGGATTTTCCCGAAAAAACACAGTATTTTTTTATGAAGGGATGCTTCTGTTCAATATTTTTAAATAAGTACTTTTGCCGCAGCCGCTTTTTCCGGTAATAAAGGTAAAACTATGCTGTAAAATTGTAATTTCAGGATAACGAATGGTATCCATAAAAGACAAATTTGCCGTGGTGTGAAATTGATTCATGATTTTACAATACTCCCAATGTATCTGTAACCTTTATAGTACTATAACATAGAAGGATCGGCAAATATGTTGAAAACTAAACTACTCTTTTTCGGTATACGTCTTTTGTTTTTACAGGACTTACACACCTCCAATAGTGCATAATGCCCCGTACCTGCATATACCTATCAACTTTTATAAGTCATCGCTGCGACGGTCGCTTATCGGAGGTACCGCTTACACGTATACATCGTCGCTGCGGCGGCCGCTTATCGAAACTACCGCTTACACGTACACGTCATCGCTACGGCGGCCGCTTATCGAAACTACCGCTTACACGTATACGTCATCGCTGCGACGGTCGCCTAGTTGCTCTACCCTTTACACGTACACATCATCACTGCGACCATCGATTATCAGCTTGCCTTCTTCCCATGCCCGGCGTAAAATACCAAAGAAGCGGGCAGTGACTTCGTTGCAGTTTATATTCCTTAAAAATATCTCTCAAAACACTGTTCTATGTTATATAGCTTATTCCATTGGAAAGATATAATTTCTGTAAGTAGCCCAAGATTGATGCTTTTTATACATATCAACGCTTTTTTCCGGCACATAAATCTTTAACTCATTACGTTGAGGAATATCTCCATTACCCTCCGGCGGAACTTCAGCATAAATATACACAGAGGTTATTTTCCCATAGTTTCCCCACCATACATTCTGACCAAAAGCTTTTTCTCCGATAGGTTTTACAGAAGTTGGTAAAATAATTTCATTCAAATTATCACATTCATAAAAGGCATAAGCTCCTACTTCTAAAAATTTATCATTAAAGTAAACTTTTGAAGATCGAAACATCCCTCAATTGTACTACTACTTAAAGAAATAATTTCATCAGAAAAGACAACTTCTGAAAAATTTGAATATGTTAGTGCCGAATCTGAATAATCTGTACGGTATCAATATAAATACTAACTTTTAAAATGTTGTATTAAATATAACCCCAATATTAAAAGAGTGCCTTTCCAACATCTGTTCAGGATAAATCACATATTTATATTCACCAAAAAGAGACAAAAACTTACAAAGTCTTATTGAAAGATTCACTGGAATAGCAATTCCATAATATATAGGATCAAATACACCTTCCCATAAAAAAGAAGCCAAAACACCTGAACATAATGCAATGCGACGATTAAAAAAATTAGGTCCTGTCGTGATACCTAAATTAATTTCATGAGAAACAGAAATATTTGCAAAGTTTTCTATTTTAGTGTACGTATAATCTGCATTTAGTAAGTTTAGTTCCCATACATCCCATTGGAAACAATCAGCTTGGATTTTTACCCCAAAACCAGACCACTTCCATGTAAAATTATTAGAAGATGGAAATTCATTAAAAACACCATAATTAGAAAAACCATAATAGAAACCTAATCTCATACTAAGTAAACCTTGGTATGGGGTAAACAAGTCTTTTACTTTTCTTTTCTTTAATTCTTTAGCCTGTTGCAGTTTTTGGGATTCCTGCTGTCTTTTATATTCTGAAAGCGAAATGATATTATCGCTTACTGGTTTAAGAGATGGGAGTACCTTATAATCTTCCAAAAGTGAATCAGTAACTACAACTACAAGTTTAGGATTACCCCATTCTTGAGCATTTATTTCTGGGACTTCATAATTATCAATATATAATGTCTGTAAAGAACTTGCCCCAGTGAATGCGTTTTCTTCTATGGTTTCCACATTTGAGCCGATTCTATACTCTTCTGCTTTCCGCTTTATAGGATAAGCAATAAGTCGTGATTTTGAATAATTATAAAGAATGCCGTCCACAGACTGAAACCATTTATTTCCAGTCTCAACAACAATATTTTCCAGCATTTTAGAAAATGAAAAAGCATTTTTACCTATGTTCCAAACATTCTGTCCGATTGTTATTTCTTTAAGGTGTTTCTGTCCGTAAAAAGCCTCCATGTGTATCTGTTTTACAGATTCCGGGACAGAAAATTTTTCTTCTTTTTTTTCCATCGGATATAGGACAAGTTCTGAAATATTATTACTATATAAAACACCGTCCATCGATTTATAATTTGCATTCTCTTCGTTTACTGTTATCTCTTTGAGATTTTCGCACCGTGAAAAAGCCCCGGAACCGATTTCCTGTACACCAACAGAAATAACTATACTCTCAAGAGTTCTGCATCCATAAAAAGCTTCACTCTTTATCACATTCAGAAAATCAGGCAGAATTACCGAAGACAAATTGATACAATTATAAAAAGCCCTCGTACCAATTTCTACTAAAGATTCAGGAAGCTCAACATAAGAAAGATTTCTATAACCAGAAAAAATTTCATCATTGATGGCAGTAATACCATTTCTTATTACCACAGATTCAATATCTGATATTGAGATTGCGTTATCTGCTACCCATAACTGCTTTGAAATTTCACCGTTACCGAAAATTTCCAACCCTCTTCCATTGTTTATAATCCGGTAGCCAACATCTGATACTGCCTGCTGTACATAACGATTTCTTTTATCTTTCAGTTCAATTTTTGTTACTTGATTTTGTTTTAAAATAACTGTTTCATTATAGTCTATAAGTCCACCGGATAAATCACGCAACACAACTGTATATCTCTTAGGCAAAAGAGAATATGTAATACTTTCACCTTGGTTTATATACCGCTTTTTAACTCCATCAATATACAAGTCACCGGAAACACTTGTTTTTATGGTAAGCTGGGCAACTAAAGTCTGATGGTTATCAGAAACTTTTCCAACACTGTTTACTCTCATCAAACACGAAGCATTTGAACTCATCCCTTCCAAAAATACCATGTAGCCATAATCAGTACAGGGAACAAAATAATTTACACTACTATATTCTTTGCTATATTGTTGCCTCCATAAGCTTGTACTGTCCTTCAAACTTATCGCCTGCATAAACGGAGTTGTAGTACTACGTATTAAACTTGAAGTATTTTCCAAACCACACACTACAAGTTCAATATCATTACTGATATGAATTCCTGTAATTTCAGTACCACGGTTAAAATTATAAACCTTTTCACTTACAAATTGTTCAGAATCATTTTTCCTTGTTACCTTGGCAACTACAGTGAGACCGGTATCATCCTGACCACTGACATACAAAGAATTCATATTATCGTGAACGATACCGGTAATTTTTGAAAAAAACTCGGTTAAACTAATTTTGTCATTTGTAACGGCGGACAAATCCACTTTGTAAATTTCTGAATGTACCGATTCATAATTTATTGCATACCAAATAGAATTATTCAGTTTGTCGTAGCACGATTTATAGTTTTTTGGATTCAAATCACAAGAAAATTCAAAAAGTTTTTTTTCGCGTAAAAGATTATTTCCATATTTAACCGGAAGAATAATTATCTTATCTTTTCCAGAAGATGTACCTGAAATATAAAACTGCTCTTCATTGACTGCATATAAAGCATCTATCGAACTTAAATCAGAAAAATCTGATAATAAACCTGTTCGCTTACCGGTATTGTCAAATTCAATCAAAAACGGTGGAGTTTGTAAATCTTTATTTTGAGCAGCTACAATCAGGGAATCCTTATAAAATATAATATCGGTAAAAACACAGTTCGCAAATTCTTCTGTATCGTATTTAACAATATTTCCCTGATTATCCACAACTTGAATAAAACATTGTGATTTTTCGCTGTTTGTTGTATCTTCACCAACAATATATGTGTTCTTGGTATACTCATTAAATCTAATAAATTTCACTATCTGGGAATTTGTAACTGGAATTTCCCAGGTTGGTTCCCCGATTTTCAGAATAGGACGGTAATCCTTAAGCTTAACTGATTCACCATCAAATTCAAAAGTATATACGTATTTATTTTCAAATTCCTTTACTGGAAATGTTAAATCCGAGCCATATATTGATATTCCACCGTTCAACTCAGACGAAGTTTTTATAAATGATGCAGAAGAACTAGGAGGTACGGAAATCCCTATATTTTTCCCATATTGATATAACTCAATAAAAGAATTATTTTTTGCCAAAGAAATAGATTTGTCGCTCCTATTTTCAATAATAATCGCAATATTATAAAATTCAATATCATCTGGATATGCGATAACTTCAGTATGTTCTTTCTCAAACGGTTTCACTGTGAAATTTTGCTGGTTTGACTTTAATCCATTAATTGACAATGAATTATAATTAATATCAAAATAATAATAAAAAACTATTTCATCTGAATCTATTAAAATATGTTGTACTTCAATTTCTTTCTTTTCATGTGGCGAAAGAGTTGTAACATCACTTCCTCCATAAAATCCCCGTTGAATTACAACAGAAAATTCAGTATCATTCTGTAGTTTCAAAATTGTTGTTCTCTGTATAGAACTCTCACTGAATACTGATTTAGAGGCAAAAAACAAGAAAAAAAATAAAATCATATAAACACGATACATAAGAAAGTATGCATCGTGTTTGTAATTGCTACCAATCAATTTATCTGCTCTCATTTACAAGCGGAATCCCAAGATCATTCAAATCAGAGTCTGGTTCAGACTCTGAAATTATTACAGAATAATCATCCCTAAGGGTGATAGTATAAACATATC
>JAHLFV010000147.1 GCA_018883625.1 Candidatus Treponema excrementipullorum | reverse complement strand
CTCCAACTGAACCAAAATTTTTATTATCTCTGATTAATGTATCCATATCCTATGCGTTCCTATCCTGTCGTAAATAAATAATTAAATCATCATTTTGCATTTTAAATACAGCAAAAATTTCTTGTATTCTTTTCACAAAATCATTTGCACTAAGATTCATTTCTACAAAAGTTTTTTCAGTTATTTTTTCAGCCCTACGAATTTCTTTTTTATCAGTTGTAAAATATTTTTTATTTTGCTTAGAAATTAACTCTTTATTTGATGATAATGAATCAAATAGTTTCTCATTCTTTTTTGCTAAATGTTTACAAATCTGTTTATAAACATCCTTCCAATTTTCTAATCCTTTATAAGCACAGTTTTCGATGATAATTGCATATGGCTTTTTATAAGTAAAATCTTCTGTAAGCGAATGTGGTTCTTCTTTATTTAATTCTGCAATAATACGTTCGTTATTATGATCCTTTGAATCAATCACCACTGGTGTTTCTTTTTCCCTTATCCCTGTGAATTGAGATATCAAAGTAGCAATCTCTTCTGAATTTTTTGAAAACTGGTCTAAAAGCCTTATATATTGCTTTTGAAATTCAGAAGCTGCTTCTACTTCCTCAATGCTTGAATGGTCTAATCCCATCCAAATATCATCTCTTAATGAAAGTAAATTTTCATAAGTTCCAGTAAGTTCATTTAGTATATTATTAATTTTATCATCTGCATTTACCATTACACTATCTCCAAAATAATTTTATCAGTTTTTTTGGTCTTCACACATTTCTCTTTTATTTATCACGCAAATATCACCAACATCACAATCCAAAGCTTTGCAAACTTTCTGAATGCTTTCCATAGAGACAAATTCTCCTTTGTTCATTTTAGCAAGTATATTTGTTGATATTCCTGCAAGTGGTATTAAATCTGTTTTCTTCTTTATGTCTTTATCAATAAGAAGTTTCCATAATTTTTTATAATCTACTTGTCCTTCCATAACACAGAATTATATCATAAAATTTCTTTGTTTTGTAATAAATATTGATTAAACGTGATATTTTTTCTTCCATCAAAGTATACCACACCTACAGTGCCAAACAACGTCCCTGTCATTTTTTTTTGAGCATATCCCACCCACCAAGTAACGCGCGTCACCCCAAAAACAAATTTTGCCCAAAACTAGCGTACGCAAGATAAAGAGTTGTTACACAAGACTTTCTAAATCCTTTTGCACAAACAATTTATTTGTAGGACAACGCAACTTCCTGTGGTACAATTGATTTTGTACAAAAAAAAGCTTGCAGAAACTAAAATCACATCAGTTTCTGCAAGTCAATTATTCATAATTCATTTTTCAAAAGTGACGCGCGTCACCTCTGACTTAAACTGATTTTTGCAAATATTCAACAAATGCAAAAACATCAGATTTTTTGTACTTCCTACGGCTTCCATCTTTTATTGCTTTTGATCTAAGTTTTTCATAGCGTTTAGCTGTAAAAAACGTTGATGAAGTACATCTTAAAAACTCTATGACTTCTTTCTGAAGCCATAACTCTTCTTGTTCTTGTTCTTTTTCTTTTCTCATGCTGTACTCCTATGGTTGTAAGAAAAATTTTATGATAAAAATTACACGGACGTAATTTTTCATGCCTCCCTTGCTGTAAGAAAACTTTTATGCCGAAGTTATTTCTCTCTCATTTTTAGATTCCCTATCCGACTTAAAAGAAATTAACTTTCTGTTATTCCCTTCTTCTGCTTCTTCTCCACCTTCATCACAAATAGAATATTCAATATCAGTGATAGACAGTTCTTCAAAAATTGGTGCGAATAATCTTTCTGAAGTTTTTGCAATCGTTTCTAAAGCTAATTCTTTTTTGATATGATTAGCATAATGGGCAAAAACTTTATCCGTTTTGTGTCCTGAACCAATCATACAAATTCGCTGATCTCCAATTTCTGAAAGTGTAGTTGTACACCAACTGTGCCTAAAACTATGGAAGCAAATTTTTTCTGGATTTGGATAGCCAATTGATTTTAGAGCTCGTCTCATATAGACAATCCATCCATCAACATCCATTGGTCTATCAGCTCTTGTCTTACTAAAAAAAATAAATGCTGATAAATCTTGACTCCATGGATTTTTCATTGCCTGCATAATTATCATATCTCGAAGTTGATGAGGAATTCTTATTTCTCTTTCTTCTCCATTTTTCGGAGTTTTCAACCCATCATATTTTCCCCATGAGTGACGAATATAAATTCTATCTTCTCCAATATCCTGAAGTTTGAGTGCAGCAATTTCGCCTTGTCGCATACCTGTGTAACTTGCTATAAGACAGGCTATCTTTGCTGTTTCATTTTCCCATTTTGTTGAAAAAAGCAGCTTAATTTCTTCCATTGTTAAAATTGCACGCTTTTGTGGATTATCTGTAGGTTTTATTATTCCATCATAACAATTTATTTCAGTTAATCCATGCAGATATGCCCATTTCAAAGCAACTGTTATTGCGTTAATAATGGATTTAACAGTTTTTGGTGCAAGCTTTTGCGTTGATTCAACATCAAAAATTTTATTGATATCATCTCTTGTAATTTCACCAACCAGTTTTCCATTAATAATCGGTTCCCAATAGTTGAAAATGATTCTTGTCATTCTGTTAGAATGTTTTTTGTGAAAAGATTTTCCTCTTAAATGAAGTTCGCGAATGTAAGGTGATTTTTCGTAATCCCAAAACTCAATAAGAAATTCTATCGCATCTTTGGCAGCTTTTGATTTTGTACGAACTGCCGTTTTGATAAAATTTCTTTCTTTTAGGATATCCAGAATTTGAGTGATTTCTGAATCAGAGAAAGGTTTTGTTTTAAGCTGATTTAGAATTGCAAGGGTGTCCAGAGAATTACTATTTTTTGAATTCCCTTTTTTTGAAACACGTTTTGGACATTCACCTTTTACAACCCATTCCATAACAACTTTTTCAGCTTCTTTTCTAGATTCTTTTCCAGTGCTTTTGTTGTTAGAAAGGCTTCCATCTGCAAGACGGATTTGTGCATACCAATAAGGTGAATTGTGGTTTCTGAACAGTAAATAAGGTTTGTTCATTTAAATCTCCTATCTTGGGCAGACAGAGATTATGGTTTAAATATACTAAAACACGATAATTTTGTAAAGTATATTTGAACTCATTGCCAAACATCTTTTACTTAAATTGCTTACTTAAAATGCTATTTTCGCTAATTTTTTAACAAAACAAAGCACAACAACAAACTGTATAAATTGTTATACAGTAAGGACTTAGACAACTTTCTTTACTCACGATAAGCGAGTTTTTCCGTCGGGCTTTTCATACTCCGGCGGCTCTTCCCCCACTTCGATTTCTCCATCCCGGTTTTCTTTTTGAGGACTTTCGCCTTCCCCGGGTTTTTCATCGTAAAAGTTTTCGTTAATTTCTATGGGACCGTCCCAGTCCGGGTCGGCAAACAGGTTGGTCACACCCCGGAAATCCATTATCACAAAGTGGGTCTTTCCGTCTTTCCAGCGGAGCCGTGTTCCCCGTCCGATTATCTGTTTGAATTCCGTCATGGAGCTTATCATTTCATCCAAGACAATCAGTTTGACCATTTTGCAGTCGGAACCGGTTGAAAGGAGTTTTGACGTGGTGGCAATAACCGGGTACGGGGCAGAAACGGAAATAAAGTAATCCAGTTTCTTTTTGCCGTAGTCGTCGCTGCCGGTAATGCGGACAACGTAGTCGGGATTTTGGGCGCACATATCCGCGTTCTGGTTTGTCAGTGCTACCCGCATCCGTTCCGCAGCATCTTCTGTGGGACAAAAGACGATTGTTTTTGCCATTCTGTCTGTTGCTTTTAGATAATTCGTTATCTCTTGGGCAACTATGTTGATGCGGTCTTGGATGATAATGTTTGTGTCGTAGTCCCGGTTGTTGTATATGCGGTCTTCTATTTCGTTGCCGTAAATATCCCGTTGTCCTGCCCGGGGTCTCCAGCCATCGTCTATATTTGTTTTTATACGAATCACTCTGAACGGAGCAAGAAAGCCATCGTCTATTCCTTCTTTCAGACTGTATTTGTACAAGGGTTCGCCAAAGTAGTCGATGTTGGAAATATAGGCTGTTTCTTTTGGTGTTGCCGTCATACCGATTTGGGTGGCGGAAGAAAAATATTCCAGTATTTTCCGCCAGCGGCTGTCTTCTTTTGCCGAACCACGGTGGCACTCGTCAACGATTATCAAATCGAAAAAATCTTTGTCAAAGAGTTTTTTGTACCGGGCAAGGGTTTCTTCTTCGGTTTCGTCTTCCCCTTTTTTGTTTCCTACCAACTGTTGATACAGGGAAAAGTACACCTGATGAGAGGTGACGGTTGTCGGGTCGTCTTTTGAAAAATCTATTTTATGTATCACTTTTTCCAGTGGCTTAAAATCTCCGCTGGTGGTTTGGTCTATCAGATTGTTTCTGTCGGCAAGGTACAGTATCTTTTGCTTTGTACCGCTGCGTAAAAGCCGCCATACGATTTGGAAAGCGGTGTAGGTTTTGCCTGTTCCCGTTGCCATAACAAGGAGGATGCGGTTTTGTCCTTTGGCAATGGCTTCTATGGTGCGGTTCACGGCTATGCGTTGGTAATACCGGGGCGGATAGGTGTTTTGGCTGGTGTAGTAGGGCTGGCTCATAAGCTGGCGTTCTTTGTCTGTTAAACCCTGTCCTCCGTTGACTTCTTTGTTGTAGCGGTTTAAAAGTTCTTCCGGCGTGGGAAAGGCATCTAGCGGGATTTCCCGTTCTGTGCCGGTGATAAAGTCAAACTCTTGGAAGGCGTCTCCGTTGGAGCTGTATGCAAAGGGAATGTCTAGCCGGACTGCGTAGTCTTTTGCCTGTTGCATACCGAAAGAAACGCTGTGGTTATTGTCTTTTGCTTCCACTATAGCTAAGGGATGGTTTTTGGTGTGGTAGAGGATGTAGTCTGCCTTTTTGGGCTTTTCTCTGCTTACTACATTGCCCCGGAGATTTACTTTCCCCTCCGTAAAAAAGACCTTTGTTTCCATGGTGATTTTATCTTTCCAGCCCCTTTCCAAGAGTGCGG
>JAHLFV010000146.1 GCA_018883625.1 Candidatus Treponema excrementipullorum | reverse complement strand
ATACAACGGTAACCGGATAGGTTATGGTGTCAATGGTAACAATAGGGCACCCATCAAAGTAGGCGGAAAATACTTCCGTGTTCATGGTAGCAGAAGAAATAATGACTTTAAAATCGGTACGGGCTTGAAGCACTCGTTTAAGCAGTCCCAAAACAAAGTCAATATTGAGACTTCTTTCGTGGGCTTCGTCTACCATAACAACAGAATATCGGGACAACCAAGGGTCCAGTTTCATTTCTTGCAATAAAATTCCGTCTGTCATGATTTTTATACGGGTGGTATTATCTGTTTTGTCTTCAAAGCGCATTTTGTAGCCTACAAGTCCCGGATAGCCTGTTTTGAGCTGTTTAGCAATAAATTCGCTGACGCTGAGAGCTGCAATACGGCGGGGCTGGGTAACAGCTATTATTCCTCTGTCGGAATAACCGGCTTCATGGAGGATAACCGGCAATTGGGTAGTTTTTCCTGAACCGGTGGGACTTTGCACTACCACTACTTGGTTAGAGGATAAATTATCCAAGATCCTTTCTTTTTGTTGGTATACGGGAAGGGATGTGTATTTCATCTGCTAAGCTCCTTGCCACCGATTTTTTCCATAAGTTTTTTGCGTTCCGATAAATAAGTTGCCCAATCAGTTCTGTTTTCATCAATCAGGCTTTGTATAAAATCTTCATTTAGCTGTTTGATAATATAATTTCCCTGAGGATCGATATAAGTGGTAATTAAAATTTCTTGGGTACTGAGGATTTCCGGTTTTTTAGTCGGTAAATCTAATTCAAAATCCGGCGGAACTTTAGAATTGACATCCGGCGGAATTTCAGAATTATGTTCCGGCGGAACTTTAGAATTGTATTCCGGCGGAACTTTAGAATTGTGTTCCGGCGGAACTTTAGAATTGTATTCCGGCGGAATTTCAGAATTGTGTTCCGGCGGAACTTTAGAATTGACATCCGGCGGAATTTCAGAATTGAGTTCCGGCGGAATTTCAGATTTTTGTGGGACAAAATCCGACTCAGATTCCGTTGTTGAGGCTTTGCTTTCTTTTCTGAAAGTGACCTGCAAAAGGTAGCCGTCTCCGGTATAATCCCGAGGAGTATCGGGAGCTTTAAACGAAGGATTGGAACGTTGTCCGGAAATGGTATTTCCCATGGCATACATGATCAAAGACTGGGGATACTGTTGAGTGCTGCCTGCATGGGTATACAACTCCCAATCCTTTGCCACGTGAGGGTGGTTTGCCCATATCACATCAACTCCGGCATCCAAAATTTTTTGGTAAAAATCCTTTTGGTCTTGGGATGTGGAGTGAACATATTCCGGCTCCCCGGTGTGGATGGATAGGATAAAAATGTCACAAGGTATCTGTTCTTTCATTTGGCGAAGTTGTTCCAATAGGGGCTTTCGGTATTTTTCGTAGGGCTTTATAAAATTCACCATTCCCATATCGGGCAAACCGTTAAGTATTTCAGTTACTGCTACAAAAAGAACTTTCCAATCTCTTTTTTCCAACAATGCATAGGACAAGCCTTCTGTATCTGTATGTTTTAACCCTGAATGATACACACCTTCCTGTTCTTTTTGTTCAAAAAAAGCCAGGGTTTCTTTTAATCCTTCTAAGCCTTGATCGCTACTGTGATTATTTGCCAAAGAAAATACATCGAATCCGGCATCTATGGCAGCCTGGGCATACTCATCTTGCACGTTAAAGGTTGGATAACTTTCATAGGGACGGCCGGAATGAACAGGAGCTTCTAAGTTGATAAAGGAAAAGTCGTCATTCTGTAATATGGATTCTATGTCTTTGTAAATTATGCTGTAATCTTTCATGCGATAATTTACTGTGTGAGCCATTAAATCGCCGCCAAAGGTCAAGGTAAGAGTGGAATAGGGGGAATCAATTTGTTCTGTCTCTGATATTGTTCCGGAGGATAAATCTGTGACAGAAGAAGAGATTTCATCGGTAGTGGAACAGGCAATCAGAGTTAAAAAAAATGCCGTAACCAACAGTGTAAAAAAAACTTTGTACTTTGTCATGAATTCCTTTCCTTAATCAAGCTCTTTAACCATCTGGGATTAAGTATATCATCGACTGGGATTATTCTCAAGAAAAATATTTATCAAAACCATAAATAGTTCAATTTATACAGTTCGATTGACAAAGTATAGGCTCTATCTCATCAAATTTGTGTAAAGTTGAGATACTGAGAATTTTTTAATGTCAACAGAATTTTTTAATTGACAGCGTGAATTCTTCAATGTAGAATGTAAAGATAACTAATAAGGAGAAGAAAATAATGTCTAACCCCAAATTTGTGTATTTCTTCGGCAACGGAAAAGCCGACGGAGATGCATCTATGAAAAATGAACTAGGTGGTAAAGGTGCCAACCTAGCAGAAATGACAAGCCTGGGAATACCTGTTCCTCCCGGTTTTACCATTTCAACAGAAGTATGTAAATTATTCTACGAAAATAATCGTTCTTATCCGGAAGGTCTCAAAGAAGCAGTTGCAGCAAACTTAGAAGCTTTAGAAAAACTTCAGGGCAAAAAGTTGGGGGATGCAGATGATCCTTTGTTGGTTTCTGTTCGTTCCGGTGCAGCTATTTCCATGCCCGGTATGATGGATACTATCTTAAACTTGGGTATGAACGACAAAGCTGTTGTGGGGCTTGCCAATAAGACAAAAAATCCCCGCTTTGCCTGGGATGCATATCGCCGTTTTATCCAGATGTTCGGTGATGTTGCTATGGGTGTTCCTGCAGATTCTTTTGAAGATGCAATTTCCGAAATTAAAGCAAAGCGTAACGTAACTTTAGACACAGAGTTGACGGCAGAAGATTTGGAAGAATTGGTTGCAAAATACAAAGTTATTTATAAAACTGCCATTGGAAAGGATTTCCCTCAAGACCCCATGGAGCAGTTGTGGGGAGCCATTGACGCTGTTTTCGGTTCTTGGATGAATGAAAGAGCCATCAAGTATCGTGCCATGAATGAAATCAAAGGTTTAGCCGGTACAGCAGTTAACGTTCAGTCCATGGTTTTCGGAAACTTCGGAATGGATTCCGGAACCGGTGTTTGTTTCAGTCGCAATCCTTCTACCGGAGAAAATAAATTCTACGGTGAGTATTTGATGAATGCTCAGGGTGAAGATGTTGTTGCCGGTATCAGAACTCCCGAAAAAATCAGCAAACTGGAAGAAGAAAATAAAGAAGTCTACGGACAACTGATAGCTATTCGCGACCGCCTGGAAAGCCACTACAGAGATATGCAGGATATGGAATTTACCGTTCAGCAGGGAAAATTGTACATTTTACAGACCCGTAGCGGTAAACGAACAGGTCAGGCTGCAGTTAAATGTGCCGTAGACATGGTAAACGAAAAACTTATCACAAAAGAAGAAGCCGTGCTTCGTGTAACGGCTGCTCATATCGATCAGTTGCTGCATCCTATGATCGATCCCAAAGCTCTCAAAACAGCTGTGTTGCTAACAAAAGGTCTTAATGCTTCTCCGGGAGCTGCTACCGGACAGATTGTTTACACTGCAGAAGATGCAGAAAAATGGGTACGGGAAGAGGGTAAAAAAGTTATTCTTGTACGAAAAGAAACAAGTCCCGAAGATATTACCGGTATGGCAGTTTCTGAAGGAATTTTGACTTCTACCGGAGGTATGACAAGTCATGCAGCTGTTGTTGCCCGTGGTATGGGTACACCATGTGTTTCCGGTGCTCAGGAAGTTGTTGTGCAGGATAAAAAAGTTACTATCGGTTCACAGACTTTCAATGAAGGGGACTGTATCACTATTGATGGTTCCACAGGTTGTGTGTATGCCGGTGAACTGCCTTTAACAACAATGGAAATCTCTCCTGAATTGCATACTTTCTTGGATTGGTGCGATGAAATCTGCGACGGTTCACAGCGAGGAACAATCAAAGGTTTTTCTGTCAGGGCAAATGCAGACCAACCGGCAGATGCACAGCAGGCTTTTGAATTCGGAGCAAAAGGAATCGGTTTATGTCGTACAGAGCACATGTTCTTTGATAAGGAAAAACTTATTCACTTCCGTGCCATGATTGTTTCTGATACACCGGAGCAGCGAAAAGCAGCTTTGGACAAAATTTTGCCTTTGCAACAAAAGGACTTCGAAGGCATTTTAAAGGCCATGAATGGACGTCCCGTAACGATTCGTCTTTTGGATCCGCCTCTCCACGAGTTTATTCCTCATACACGAGCCGAAAAAGATGAATTGGCAGGATTTATGAGAATCAGTGCGGAACAGCTTACTGTTAAGTTGGATAAACTCCATGAAATGAACCCTATGTTGGGTCACAGAGGATGCCGTTTAGGTGTTACATATCCTGAAATTTATGATATGCAGGTAGAAGCTATTGCTCGGGCTGCGAAAGCATGTTTGGCAGAAAATGTTCCCGTGCAACCGGAAATTATGATACCTATCGTTTGTTCTGCAAAAGAGTTAAAGATTTTAAGAACACGGGTAGAAGCCGTTATTGCAAAAGTTTTTGAAGGTGATGATAAAGCTGCCACACACATTAGTGTCGGTTCAATGATCGAAGTACCCCGTGCTGCACTGCGGGCAGCCGAATTGGCCCAGTATGCAGACTTTTTCAGTTTCGGTACTAACGACTTGACCCAGATGACATACGCTTTCAGCCGTGATGATGCTGTCAAATTCCTGCCTACATACTTGGATATGGAGGTATTTGAATCCGATCCCTTCAAAACTATTGATGAGAACGGTGTAGGTGAGTTGGTCAACATTGCTCGGGAACGTTCACGCAGCGTTAAACCTAACATTAAGTTGGGTATTTGTGGTGAACACGGTGGAGACCCCGAAACAATTGATTTCTGTTACCGTTCCGGTTTGAACTATGTTTCCTGTTCACCGTATCGGGTTCCTGCAGCCCGTTTGGCCGCAGCCCAGGCTGTAATCAGAAATAAATAATCGGTAACCGTAACGGAGGCTGTTTGTAATAAACGGTCTCCGTTTTTTGTAAGGTCAGCGAGGTCACCATGAGTTATTATAATGCAGGCCATAAGGAGCTTAAAGCTATAAATTCTGTGTATCCGGGAATCGAAACGCCGGATGATTTATATGAAGCATTGATGAAATGTTGGACACGGGAGACATGTACGGAGCGGTTGCGTCACAAATGGAGCGAAAACAATAAAACTGCAGGACAATGTGCCGTTACAGCGTTTCTTGTTCAGGATATTTTTGGCGGTGAAATTTATGAAATGAAAACCGCTCGCGGTCTACATTGTTATAATGTTATTGACGGAGTTGCCATAGATCTTGCTTGTGAGCAATTCGGAGAAAACGCAAAAAATCTTGTGTATGAAAATAATCCTATTCAGCCACCACGGGAAGAGCGAATGAGTCAGCCGGGAAAACGGGAACGGTATGAACTGCTGAAACAAAATCTGGAAAGAGGGGACCGAGAAATAAGGGATCGATTTTTCTTTGTATAAACGCTTTCCACCGGGGTGTAATATATATTTTACTTCCTATAATGTATATTCTGTCTACCAAAATATAATCTACAACCAACTGAATACAAAGCCCTGCTACAACACGGTAGAAACAGGGCCTGTTCGATATACACAATATTAGAAACTCAAATCCAGCTGTCTGTAGTTTATACTCATAAGTATACCGATACAAATCATTCCTGTCCAAAGAGAAGATCCTCCATAAGAAAGAAAAATCAACGGTATACCGGTAATGGGCATAATTCCCATGACCATTCCTACGTTGACAACAAAGTGAAAGAAAAACATTGCCAAAATGCCGGAAGCTATATAATATCCATGAATATTTTTTGTATTTTTTATAATGGTAATAGTACGCATTAAAATTATAAAATACAGAGTAAAAACTATAATGCCACCTACAAAACCCCATTCTTCGGATAAAATACTAAAAATAAAATCGGTGCTTTGCTGTGGCAAAAATCTATAGTGACTTTGTGTACCGTTTAAAAATCCCTGTCCAAATAAACTGCCGGAACCGATAGCGATTTTTGACTGGATAATATTCCACCCAGAACCCAAAGGATCGGTAGACGGATCCAGGAAGATAATCAACCTCTGTACCTGATATGGTTTTAAGACTTTCCCTGCTGCTATAGACATAATCAATGCAACGGTAGCAATTCCCCAGCCGTATGCTATCCAATAAAAGTACTTACTCTTATAGAGAAGATATCCTGCAATTCCGATAAAACTGATACTTCCGAAGGCTAAAATAAGTATCAGACGCAACCTTTGATCTGTTAAGATATTCATCCAAATCAAGTCTTTTTGCAATATTTGACTTTCCCAAATGGGCAATACGGTGAAAATAATTGTCAACATACCGGTTAAAAAGACCATCATAAGGTAGCGCAATGGCATTCCTGCCATATAACACATAACCAAGAAAATAGGAATATACACGCTGGATGTTCCCAAGTCC
>JAHLFV010000145.1 GCA_018883625.1 Candidatus Treponema excrementipullorum | reverse complement strand
GTCTGAAAGTCCCTTCCTGAACCATTTTTTCCAAATCTCTGTTGGTTGCCGCCACAATCCTGACATCAACACTGATTGTTTTGCTGGATCCTACTTTTTCAAAGGTTTTTGATTGTAAAACCCGCAAAAGTTTTCCCTGCAAATCAAGGGGAATTTCTCCCACTTCATCAAGAAAAATAGTTCCGCCATTAGCTGCTTCAAATCTACCGGTTCTATCATTAACCGCATCAGTGAAAGCACCTTTTACATGGCCAAAGAGCTCACTCTCCAATAACTGAGGAGAAAGTACTGCACAATTGACACGAATAAAAGGTTTTTTTGCTCTGGGACTCTTTAAGTGAAGCTGTTCTGCAAAAAGCTCTTTTCCTACTCCGCTTTCTCCCAACAGAAGAACCGAAGTATTTGTAACAGCTACTTCTTCCAAGGTTTTCAATAAATCCTTCATTACGGCACTTTGAGTAATAAAAGTATGGTATTCTGAACCGGAACTTAAATTTTCCTGCAACAAATTATTTTCATTTTGCACATTACGAAAACTTTCGGCGGTTTGATATGCAATTCCGGCCTGTTCACTCAGTAACTCTAAAATACCTAAATCAGACTGATTAAATTTTTTTCCGCCAGCCTTGTTTAACAATTCTATAACACCGATACAAGTATTATGTACCCTCATAGGTACAACCACCATATTTTCCGTTTTGTACCCCGTATGCCCCTGTACTACCGGAGAAAATCGGGAATCTCTTTGCACATCGTTAATCAGCACACTCTCATTATGCTTAAATACCCAACCTGCAATAGAACTTTCTGTCTCAACGGGAATATTCATGGCTTGAAGACCGGCCGGTCCCAAGGCCACCTTGAAATACAAAACGGAACCGTTTTTATCAGCCAACAGAATGGAAGAAGATTCGCACTCCACCAGACGCATCGCAGATTCCAAAATATACACCAACAATGCGTCTAAATCAGAGTAACTTGAATTTATCAATGAATTTATCTCGATGAGCGTCTCCAGTTTGTCTATTCCTAGATTTTTAGAAACCATCACGCCCACCGAGAATCACAACTAGTTATTTTTGTTTTTGAGGAAATCCCCAAGAGTAAAAGCACCCTCATTATCGTCATTGGCAGATGACATATACTGAGAAATTTCATCTCTCTGCTGCTTTTTCTTGAATTCTTTAACAGAGAAAGCTACCTTCTGCTTGTCTGGATTAACATCCACAACGTATACATTGATTTTATCGCCTACGTTGTATTTCTTTACAGCCTCTTCAAAAGGTTCATCTCTGTTTTCACTGAGATTTGACTTGTTAACCAAACCTTCAATACCGTTAGGAGCTCGAACAAAAACGCCAAAGTCTGCAATGGAAACAACTTCACCTTCCAAAGTTGAACCGGGCTTATATGTTTCAGCAAAAGCTACCCAAGGATCTTCCGTAAGCTGCTTTACACCCAAACGAATTCTGTGAGATTCGGGATCATTCTCGATAACAACAACGTCAATATCCTGACCGACAGTCAATTCACTACCGGGGTTCTTAACTCTTTTTGTCCATGACAAATCATCAACATGGAGGAAACCGTCAATACCTTCTTCCAACTCAACAAAGGCACCGGCATTTGTAATTTTTACAACTTTCCGTGTCAGCTTTGTACCTACAGGATATTTTTCTGCAATGGAATCCCATGGATTATCGGTAACTTGTTTCAAACCGAGAGATACACGACCGGCCTGAATATCGTAGCCAAGAACCATACATTCAACTTCATCACCGATTTTTACCATGTCAGAAGCTTTATTGATTTTCTTCACCCAAGAGAATTCACTGATATGGGCAAGACCTTCGATACCTTCTTCCAACTCGATAAAAGCACCAAAATCGGTTAATTTTGTTACCTTACCCTTTACAATATCATTTACATGGTACTTGTCTTCAAAATGAATCCAAGGATCTTCCGTAAAATGCTTCAGAGAAAGATTAATTCTCTTCTCTTCGGGATCAAGACGAATAACTTTTAACTCTATCTCTTGACCTTTTTTTACAAAGTCCTTCGGTCGTGTTACGTGACCCCAACTCATATCATTGATATGGAGAAGTCCGTCAAAACCGCCCAAGTCGATAAAAGCACCAAAACTGGTAAAACTCTTTACAACACCCTTAACCGTATCACCGATGGAAATATTGTTAAAGAATTCTTCCCGGTTGTTTTCCATGGATTCTTCCAAGTACTTTCTTCTGTTAACAACAATATTTTGTTTGTTTTCAGAATAAAGTCTTTCTACATAAAATTTATCTTTAATACCGATAAGTTTTTCAGCTTTTTCCACTTTCTGGCTGTCAGCCTGACTGATAGGAAGGAAGGCTTTAATATCATAGCCTAAATTTACTTCAAAACCACCCTTAATTTGTTTTTCAATAGTACCTTCAACAGGAGTTTTATCACTAACAGCCTGACGGAGAGTTTTCCAAAGCTGCTTAACATCAGCCTTCTTCTTTGAAACGATCACTTCACCGTGCTTATTTTCTTTTGTAATCAAAACAACAGAAACAATATCTCCAACCTGAGGAGTTACGTCAAACTCTGTTGTAGGTATCTTACCTTCTGACTTATAACCTACGTCAACAAAAACCTGATCCGGTGTAACCTGAATTACTGTACCGTCAACAAGCTGTCCCTCTTCCAGAGACTCTAGATTCTTAAGCGATGCTTCCTGCAATTGTGCCTGGATATTTGCTTTTTTAGCTACATCCTTTTCCACTTCCATCTGATCCATACTAAACCCTTAATTTTGAATTTTACGTGTCATTATCTCACAAACCTCTTCTATGGTCAAGTGAGAAGTATCAATATATAGAGCATCAGGAGCTATTTTCAAAGCACCTTCCGCCTTGTTTTTGTCGATTTCATCCCGTTTTCTGATTGATTCCTTTATTTCTTCAAGACTTAAATCACTCACTCCCTGATTAAAGCGACGCTGCGCTTGCACATCGATGGAAGCATCAAGATAGAACTTGTGTTCTGCGTTGGGGAAAACCACAGTTGTCATATCTCGACCTTCGCACACGATACTGAGGGACTTAGTAACCTCACGGATTTTTTCGTTGACAATATGACGTAAGGGCACTATAGCGGAAACTTGCGCCGCATAAGCATCCACTTGGTCTGTGTGCAACAAATCCTCTACATCCTCCCCTTCCAAAAACAAATGGGAATTCACATAGTCTAAATTGAGACCCCGAGCAAAATCCAATACTTTTTGCTCATCTTTTAAATCGATTCCGGCTCTCAACAGAGCAAGAGTAATACCTCTATAAAAAGAACCGGAATTCAAAAACGTCAGATGTAGCCGTTCCGCCAAAATTTTTGCTACAGTACTTTTTCCGCAACCGGCAGGGCCATCAATAGCTACAACCATGTCCACCTCCCCTATTACTTAATGACAACAAGTCGGAAATTTCCTCAGGTCTTAATTCTCTGAATTTTCCTTCTTCCAAGGTATTTTCTATAGTGCCGATTCTTATACGGCTCAAACGACGGATAGTTATTTCAAAAAATGCAAACACCCGACGTATTTCCCGATTTTTTCCTTCTTCCAAAACCACCCGTAATTTTTTTGGACTTAACAGTTCTGCGTCTTTACATCGATAAAACACACCGTCAATTCGGATTCCTCTTTTGAATCTATCCACCAAAACCTGGGGAATACCACCTAAAGCTTCCACAATATACTCTTTTTCTATACAAGAAGAGGGATGAGAAATCTTTGCCGCAAAGTCGCCATCATTGGTAAAAATAATCAGTCCGGAAGAATACATGTCCAAACGGCCTACGTTGTACAAACGCTCAGAAAAACGTCCTGCTAGCAAATCAAGGGCTGAAGCACGACCTTTTTCGTCAGAGGAGCTACACACATAGCCGGCGGGCTTGTTTAACAAAATGTACCGCTTACGCTTTTCTAGATGTAACGGTTTTCCGTCTACACACACTGTGTCTTCCAAGGAAACCTTGGTACCGGGACTTGTAACAATTTCACCGTTAACGCTTACTCTGCCTTCTGATATATACACTTCGCAAGCCCGCCGGCTAGCAAGCCCGCAGTGGGCTAAATACACCTGAAGGCGAAGAGTTGCTTTTTCTGTACTATCTGGCAAGTTCAAACCTCTCGCTTTCTGTTTCGTCTAGATGGGGCAAATCTGCAATACTGTCTAAACGGAAAAACTGCAAAAAGTCTTTGGTTGTACCGAATTGTACCGGTTTTCCCGGAATATCCTTTTTACCCACTTCTTTAATCAGATTTCTTTCCATTAGGATACGAATCATGTTATCAGCTGAAACACCGCGAATAGATTCTATTTCAGCTCTGGTAATGGGCTGGGAATAGGCAATTATAGCCAAAGTTTCCATGGCGGCTTTAGACAACTTGCCTTCGTTTTTTTTACCGTACCGTTCTTTGAGAAAATTCCACAAATCCTTTTTTGGTGCTAAAGTCCATCCACCTACAATTTTAACAAGTTCAATTCCGGAATCTTCAGCCATATACTTTTCTTTTAAATTGGCGATAGCAATTTCTACAACATCTGCAGATAGTTCCGAAATACGGGAAAGAGATTCTTCGCTTTGCGGTTCAGATTCCAAAAAAAGTATAGCCTCAATAAGGGCTGTCTCTTTATCCAATTTAAACTCCATATTTAAGCAGCTTTATAGGGACAAATTTTTATATCCCCGAACATTCTGTTTTGATAAATGGATGCCATTTTGAATTTTACAGCTTCCAAAATCGCCATAAAAGCACAGACGACGTCCAAAATATTACCTTTTCTTACTATCAAATCTGTAAAAAAACATTCACCTTTATTTTCCAACATTTCATTCATCAGGGTGATTTTTTCGTTTACAGAAATCTCTTCATACATATCAAGAATTTTTTCTGAAGAGAACGATGACACCAGCCCTTTAAAGATTTTTTGCATATCCTGTAACAATTCCCAAGTGTCTACCCGTTCCCATAAATCATCTTCTTCAAAAGGCAATACTCTCTGAATTTTTTTTCGCTCAAAACTCCATTCCGACTCGTCCTCTTTTTCTTCCATAAGGGCGGAAAGTTTCTTAAACTTTTGATATTCGATAAGTTTTTCCACCAATTCCTGACGGGGATCTTCCAATTCATCTTCACCGAAAGACACTTCCACCGGCAACAACATACGGGACTTTATGTACAATAAATCCGCAGCCATAGCGTAAAAATCAGTAAGATTTTCCAAATCTGGAGTGACGGCAAAATCCAAATACTCCAAAAACTGCTCCGTAATTTGACCGATGGGAATATCGTAAATATTTACTTCATTTTTCTTTATCAGGAACAATAAAACATCTAAAGGACCGTCAAAATCCTCCAGTACAAAGTGCTTTCCGGGCTGATTCTGTTCGGTGGACATTTGCTGATTCGCCGAGGTTTCTTTTTTTTCCGGTACTTGTTCCATGAGATACTCCTATTGCTAGGGGCCATAAAGTTATAGTTTCCAAATACCCTGAGGCGGTAATTTTTCTAGACACTCTTTGTAATATTGGCCCTTTATATCAAGTTCGGCATTTTCAGAAAAAATCTCAAGCATGGGAATAAGTACAAAAGCTCTTTCTTCCATGCGGGGATGAGGAATAATCAAATCACTATCATTGATTTTTTCGTTATCAAAAAGCTCAATATCCACATCTAAGGTACGGGGACCGTTTCTGAATTCCTTGGTACGGTCCCGCCCCAAAGACCTTTCAACTTCATGGATAAAATCCAACAATTCCCGGGGACTACCGGAATAAAACCCGGCTACGACCATATTGTAAAAATCTTCCTGATTTTCATAATACATGGCCGTAGTTCTGTAGAGGCTGGATTTCTTTATGTGTGCAATTTTTTCTTCTAAAAGGACGCAGGCTCTTTTCAGAATCTCGGGAGACGACAAATCACCCAAACTATGATTAGAGCCCAAGCCCAAAACAATCTTAGAATAACTCATCGGGTATTGGAGAAGATTTTACTGCTTCAGCTTTTGCACTATCTTGCTTTGCTGCCTTTGTTGATTTACCCTCTTTTTCGTCCTTTTTCTTTATCACCTGACCGGGAAAAATCTTTTCTCGCAATTTTCTTTCCAAGTCTTTAGTGAAGTCAGGATTTTGTTCCAAAAAGGCTAAGGCATTTTCTCTACCTTGACCAATTTTTTCTGTTTCTGTTGTAAACCAAGCTCCCCGTTTATCGATAAAACCATGTTTTACGGCAGCATCCAAAAGGCTTGCAGTGGCAGATACACCTTTACCAAAGTAAATATCCAGCTCTACCTTTCTGAAAGGAGGAGCCACTTTGTTCTTTACAATTTTGACACGAACTCTGTTACCGATGGCATCTTCTGCCCCCTTTGCATCGATAGATTCGATTCTTCTGATTTCCAATCGTACAGAAGAATAAAATTTAAGTGCATTACCGCCGGTAGTGGTTTCGGGATTTCCGAACATAACACCGATTTTCATACGGATCTGGTTAATAAACACCAAAATAGTCTTTGACTTACCGATAGTAGCTGTCAGTTTTCTCAAAGCCTGACTCATCAGACGAGCCTGAAGGCCCATGTGGGAATCTCCCATATCACCTTCAATTTCTGCCTGAGGCGTAAGGGCTGCCACAGAGTCCACAACAATAATATCTACAGCCCCGGAACGCACAAGACTTTCGGCTATTTCCAAAGCCTGTTCTCCTGTATCCGGTTGAGAAACCCATAGCTCATCAATATTGACTCCCAGGTTTTTAGCATATACGGGATCCAAAGCATGTTCAGCATCAATAAAGGCTGCTATACCCCCCAACTTTTGAGCTTCTGCAATGGCATGGAGAGCCAAGGTCGTTTTTCCTGAAGATTCCGGTCCGTACATTTCGATAATACGTCCCCGAGGATAACCACCGATTCCCAGTGCTTCATCCAATAAAATAGAACCGGATGGGATACAGTCTAAACTGACATCGGCAGCTGTTCCCAATTTCATCAAAGAACCTGTGCCGAATTGTTTTTCGATTTGAAGCCGAGCTGCTTCCAAGGCTTTCAATTTTTCCGACATATCTGTCGGCAATTCTGTTTCAGTTGTCATTTTTGCCACCTTTTCCCTCCCGTTTTAATTATAGGTGTTTTTAAATTTTTTTCCGCGTTTTTATACAATTTATACAAAAAAATTACAATGTACTGCCATCCACCGACTGATAGACAGACTTGCCTTTTAAATAGAGTTTACCGTTTTCCGTTAAACTTATCTTTCCCAAAACAGTAATAGGCAAAGATGGATCCAAATTCATGGCACTGTCAAAAACCAGTGGCACAATGCCCTCTACTCTTTTTTGGTTTTCATATCCTACTAATAAATCGCAGGAATAGGAAGTATCCGTAACCTCAGAATTGGCTATCCGGCCACTCCACATTACCCAACAATCCAAGTATAAATATATATCCTCAGCCACCTGACTGTATGTAAAACCAGTTTTAAATGTATCAAAGGAAGGTTCCACAAAATACTGCATCAAAAGTCGGGCATTTTGCTGAATCGCTACAGAAGCATTGGAATTAAGCAGTTTATTTATTTCTCGCTGAGCTAAATTATCTTCTTCCTTTTGAAAATACTCCTGGGCCTTTTCGTATGTTTCATTCACTTCTCTGGCATTCAATATATAACGATACTGACTTCCTGACAAATCCTGCTGTAAAGCATTATTTCTCTGATCGACAGAAAGCACAAAAGCAGATAAATCAGCCCTCTGAGGAGGTTTTCTTGCTTCGTAATATTGCAATGCAAAAAGAACTCCACCGGCTGCCACGCAGATAATGCAAACCAAACCAAAAAGTTTCCCAATAAGAGGATGGATTCCTAAAGGGGGATAGAACCGCTTTATTTTATTTGTTGCAATCCACTCGGAAAGCATATCCGGTTTTTGAGAAAGTTGTTTGATAAACTTTAATCCTTCCGAAGCAATTTTATTGTTTGGATCATCATCCAAAATATTCAAATAATATTCTACAGCTTCGTCAGTAGCTCCTCTTTTTAAGAAAATAGCAGCCTGAGCAATTAACAATCGGGTATCCAGTACGGATATTTTTCTTGCTTTGTTAAAATAAAAACTTGCACCACCGATATCGTTGACATACAAGCATGCTAATCCCAAGTAATAGTAGAATTCAAAATCCGTATGATATTCCAACTCTCTGTCTTGTAGGAGAAGAATTGCGCTGTGAAAACGACGGGCTTGCAAAAGCTTCCGGGCTGCAATCAAAGGGTCTTTTTCCCTTTTCATAACACTATAACCACCTCAGTTTTTCGATTATAGCATCAATTTCTGTCCGCAAACGGGTTATTTCTTCCTTGCTGGCTGTTTCAGGATGGGCTTTTAATTCTTCATACCGTTTTAAAGCTGCTTCTGCATAGCGATAATAATCTTCAGGATTATCAAAATCCCCTGACTCAGAGACAAGTTCTCTTCCTCCATAGTAAGTCTTTGGTGTTTCTGTCAATACCAAAGTCGTAGAAGGTAACACCGATTTGGAACTTAATGAAATATAAAAGGTAATTGTATCGTTTTGTAAGGGAGACAATACTTTGGAATCCCACAACACACAAAAAGCAGAATTGTTATAAGAAAACACAGAATTAAAGGTTCTTCCCACTTTCAGTGACGGTTCCCATGAATTGCCAATCAACACATCCTTATTTGCAACGGCCACTAAGCGGGGAGAAGTAATATCTGCCCCATCCAATAAAAATTGAATGGATTCATTACCGTTGGAAGAACGGATCCATTGGTCATCCCTCATAGAAGTAAAATTTGTTTCAGTATTGACCTTAGACAATCGAGCTGTAGAAAAATGGACTCCCGTGCTTTCTCCTAAAAGGGTATCAAAAGTTCCTTTTATTTCACACCGTTCCGATTTGTCCGAAATATTTTTTACAGAAACCTGTACCTTAACAATACTTTGAGTAGGTTGAAGCTTTAGATCCATGAAGGAACAATCCAATACTGCTTCAAATCTGTCATTCACAACGTATTTTAATTTTATCCCGGTAGTAGTTTCTTCCATGGACACAGAATTAACAGTATCATTTCGCAGTTTGTAAACAGTGTTACCGAATTTTACGGAAAAAAAAGTATTGCTAAAAGAATCGTAGGGAACGAAAAAATCTGTTCTGGAATTGTTTATTCCCAAGTAATAAAAGTTAAACGATCCCACAGAATCAGACATTTGCATAACAAAGTCGCCGTTACTTTTTTCCGCTGTTTTTCCAAAAAGAGGAAAAATTGCAATCCACAAGAGATTTACAAGAATAATAAACCGCAATTTCATATTATTCCTCTCCTCCCTGTTTCTTTTCTTCCACCATCATCTTCAATACTTCTGCCCGTTTTGTTAATTCGTCAAAATCAGAAGTATCTGGAACATTTTTCTCAGCCTGTTTTGCCATTTCTTCTTTCATTTTTTCTTCCATTGCAGCAGTTACTTCCTGTACGTTGGATTGAAGAAGAGAATTTTCCTGCTCTAACTGTTCAATTCTCTGAGCCTGTTCCTGATTTTTTTTGTTCAGTTCTTCCAAAGTTTTATCGCTTTTTTGCTTTTCTTTATATTGATCCTGTAATCGCATGGCCCCTTCAGTTTCATAAAGATGAAGTTGTTTTTCATAATTATCCTTAACAGCCATGTATTCTTCCCCGGTCACTTTAAGCAAATAGAGCAACTTCTGCTCCCGCTCTACTCTATCTATCTCTGCTAACCGATTTTTTGCATCTTGAATTCTAGGATCTCCGGGAAAACTATTGATGAGTCTTTCATATAGAGATCGGGAGGAATCATAAAAAAAGCCGGCATAAAAAGACTCTGCCAACAAATACAAGGCAGAAGGATACAAAGAACTTTCGGGATATTCATTACAAAAGTAGGTTAACTGTGCGATTGCATCTTCTATATTTCCCTGCAAGTACAAACTTTTTCCCAGCTGATATTCTACCAAAACTTTGTACTCCCCCTGAGAAAATTTTGTGAGGTAGCTTTTACAATCTATGACAGCCTGGTGGTATTCCTTAACATACAGTTCCGATAAAATAAGCATGTACCAAGCGTGCTCCAAAGACGGATCTTCACTTACAGCCTTCCTAAGAAAAAACAACGCAGATATCCAATCCTCATTTTGAAAAGCTTCATATCCCCGAAGCATAGATAAATTTTGATAGCGAGATTCTTCAGCAAAAAGAACCCCGGAAGAAATTACAAACAGAGTACAGGCAAAAACTAGGATATTTATTCTGTGTTTCATGGTAAATACTCTCCAAAAGAAATTACAGGATTAAAGAGCCTTTAAAGAAAGACGAACCGGATACTATAATATCGGCACCTTTATCCAATACAACACGGGCCGTTTCCGAGTTTATACCTCCATCTACCGATACTAAATAGGAATAACCACCATCAAGCTTTTTATCTTTCAGTTGCTTTATCTTTTCTGCTGCATTTTCAATAAAAATCTGTCCCCCAAAACCGGGATTTACGGTCATCACAAGGATCAAATCCACAAAGGGCAAAATTTCTTCTACTGCACTGACAGGAGTTGAAGGCACCAGAGAAATACCGGCCTTCAAACCTAAATCGTGAATTGCTGTTATAATTCTGTGATGATGAAGGGCAGCTTCCCAATGAAAGGTAATCCAATCCGCACCGGCTTTTGCAAAACTCTCTATTTGAGTTTCCGGATGCTCTACCATAAGATGTACATCAAAAGGCAATGTACTGTGGGAACGGAGAGAGGCAACAACAGGTTGCCCGAAAGAAATTTGGGGCACAAAAGTACCGTCCATAACGTCGATATGAATAACATCTCCGCCTTTTTTTTCGATAAAGCTAAGAGAATCTTTGAGAGAGTAAAAATCTGCCGACAACAAAGAGGGCGCCAACAGCCAACCTTTGTCTTGAATTTCGTTTTTCATCGCCCTTCATAGTAACAAATGATACCCATGTTGTAAATATCGGTTCACAAATATTATGTTTATTTCTTTTTTCTCTATTTTGTATTTTTTTTCTGTAAAAATCTGTAATTTTTCCAAAAAACATCTTGACGCAGTATACTAAAACATATTATAAACTATGCCCCTTTTTAAAAAAATTGTTGACTAAAGGCCATATTTTTGTATAATTGAAAAGACGCTATGAGTACTCAATCCAATAATCTGTTACAACAAGCCTATGAACTATTGCAGCAGGGCAAGGCTGATATGGCAAAACCTTTGTTAGAAGATGCTCTTATAGGCGACTTGGAAAACAAAGAAATTCTTTTTGCTATCCGGTGTGCAAATTATTGGGGAAGTGCTTTGTTTTCTGTAGAAGGTATTGTTTCACCCTTTGAAAAAGGGGAAAAAATTATTGACTGTTGGAAAAAGTTTGTTACAGACATTGTTGGAGGAGAAAGTTCCCTCTACGAAAAAAGCATGTACTCTGTACGCAAGGGGGTATTTTCCATTGCGCTGGAGTTATACAAACAGACTTTGACCGATCATTATCAATTGCAAAGAGCCGAATCCTACAGAAAAGTAGCATTTTGCTATAAACAACTGGGATTTTATGAGCAGGCTTTATCCTTTTTGGCAGAGGCAAATGCAATCTTGGAAAACCTGACAAAAAGAGAGGATATTGCTTCTATACTGGCTGAAATGGCAGACTGTTACTCCTTGTGCGGTCAAGACAACTATGCAAAGGTACTGTTCCGAGAGGCATTTTTTTTGGACCCGGGAAACATAGAGCTTGTTTTTCTAGACTCGGAACTGATCGTCAGTTTGCTAAAGTTGGTCAGTGAGAAAGGATACCCCGAAGTTGTTATGCGAGAGTGGATTCCCGTCTATGGAGTGTTATACGGGGTATTTAATGTAAAGCGGCAGCTGAGGCCGGTGGAATTCAGCACCCTGCGACGTGATATAGTCAACTTGGAAAATGAAATTCAGGTATCGCAAGACGATAAAAGGGCTTTATTGGTTCCCAGATTGATCAATAAATATTTTTGGCAAATTGACCATTACGTAGCAACAAATGATGACAGAGAAAAAATTCAAGAAACCTTGAGAAAAATTAAATTACTGGATGAAGAAGTATACAGAAAATACACCATGTAATAATCAGGGGTTTATTGTTAAAAATTATAGGAGATTTTATGTCTGAAGTACTTGTAAAATCTGTTCAGGACATGCTGAACGAGGAAAAATGGACACGGGCTGCAATCAGTAACTATTCAAAAAACAATTTTATTGAATTGGCAGATATTGTAGAAAAAGCCATCAGTGAAAACTGTGTAGATGAGGTAAAGGCCGTCTGTGACGAACATCTTTCTCATACAAAAAACAGTATTATAGCTCTCTATTTTTCAGGTATGTTAGCTCTTAAAAAAGGTACTTTGGATAACTCAGCTTTAATCACTCTTGTAGATATTTTCCAAGATAACCACAAACCAAATATAGTTACCTATCTGTGTGAGTCTATTTTAGAAAGAGACCCTAGCAATAAGTTCGCCCTACGGACATTGGCCACTGCCTACCGGGAAGAAGGCAACGAAAGAGTATGGGAGATTTACGAAACACTTGTTAAAGTAGATTATGAAGAAGCCGATGTAACAAAGTTATTGGCAGAGCGGGCAGAAAAAAACGGAGACATGGAAACGGCTATCGACTACTACAAAAAAGCTATCCACCGCTATATAAATGACGGAATAAACTCCATGAACCAGATAAAAGAGTTGTGGACAAAGCTTGTTTCCCTCATTCCCGAAGAAATAGACTTTTTCTACCTTGTGCAAAGAAAAATAGCCAAAGGTATCAGCGCCGATAAAAGTGCCGTCTTGATGCAGGAATTGTATGAATACTACAAAAAAGAAGCTAAATGGGACACAGCTATCGACATTTTGAAACTCGTTCTTTCCATCGATGATAAAGATATATGGGCACGCCGGGAAATTGTAGAATGTTTCCGGAATAAGTATGCAGATCACAGTCAGTTGGAAGACTATATTCGGGATTCAAATCTTACCCAAAATTGGAGGAATATCTTTGAAGCAATTTCCGATTTTGAAAAACATATAGCTTTTGATGCCAAAAACTTTGTATTCCATCGTTCATGGGGCGTCGGAATCATTCGGAAAGTATCGGGAGATCAGATAACCATCAACTTTGGAAAAAAACACGGTATACATGAAATGTCTCTTAAGATGGCAATTACCGCTTTACAGCCTCTCAGCAAGGATCATATATGGGTACTGAAGGCTACAATGAAAAAAGAAGAGTTGGTCAAAAAAGTTAAAGATGATAAAATCTGGGCTCTTAAAACCATCATTAGAAGTTTTAACAACAACTGCGATTTTAAGCGCATAAAGGCTGAACTTGTTCCCAGTATCCTTACTCCGGGAGAATGGACCAGTTGGAGTACCAATGCCCGTCGGATCTTAGAAACAGATGCTTCTTTCGGTATCAACCCCAACGACATCAATATGTATATGGTACGGGAACATCAGATTTCACAGGAAGAAAAGTTATCTAATGAGTTCAAGGCACAGAAGCAGTTTTTCGCCCGTATTGACATCTTGATGAAGTTTGCCCAAAAAGCGGACACAGACTCAGAACTCTTTGCAGACATGTTCGCATACTTCACGGGATACCTGAAGTCTTTTAGCTCTGTAACGGAACAGGTCATGGCTTCATATTTGGTAGTACGAAAGATTTCTGCTCAATGTCCTCACTTGGCTTATAACTTCAAGTATACATTTGCCCAGTTATTTGACGAGATAGAAGATCCTAAGAAAATGTATTTAGATTTGAAAGACACAAAAAACACAAGTCTCAGGAAAGATTATCTCCAATGTATCAGGACTTTGTTACCTAATTGGGTAGATGTTTACGTAAAACTTTTCCCCACAGTTCTCCAGCAAGATATGTTGGACCAGCTTATTTCCAGCGGTCATGAAGATGCCGTAAAGAAATTGGCTGTTGACAGTTTTGAGGATTACAAACTGTACAGAGAAGCTGTTATATACTTCTTCAAAGAATGTAAAGACGAGCAATGGTTTAAAGATGCCGGTATTTCATATGAAAAGCAGTTAATTACTCTTATCCATATATTAGACTTGGTTTACCGTGAAATCGAAAACCATGTCGATACCACAGAAAACAGAAAAATGGACCGCCAGATCAATCTTTTGT
>JAHLFV010000144.1 GCA_018883625.1 Candidatus Treponema excrementipullorum | reverse complement strand
CGTAACACCTTGGGGAGAAAATCCCTTTACCATAACTTTTGACACTGCCTATCGTGAGGGAATGGGAGAGCATTCCGCCCGAGAAGGTTTTTTCTTTAACAACATTCAGTTGTGGGGAACAAAGGAGATTTCAGGGAAAAGGGGTAAGCTTTCACTGTCCGGTGGTTATGAAAGTTTTGATATCGGCTTACAGGGACAAAGTTCTTTGTTTGATGACATAAACAGAAAAAACATTGTGTTAGGTGCCAGGTATTTGTTACCTCTAAGTTCCGGCTTTTTTTTGACATCAGATGGTGATTTCCAGTGGGTTAATCGATATGCAGGTGTTCCGGGAAATAAGAAAACAGGTGCAGAGGATGTGCCCTTAAGTGATAACTCTTTAGATATGTCTCTTGTCAACATATCGCCGGGGTTAGGGGTTATGTGGAGTACCCGTAACCGAGACAAAAGCCATAATTTCGGTATTTCTGCCGGAGTTGACTGGGATATGCTCTTGAATACCGAGAATGCAGAAAGTCAACATCGTCTTGATTTTGAGCTATCTGGTTTTTGGACTTGGAGTCCTTTGAATCGGGAGCAGACCGGAACCTCCCGATTTACAGTATCCTTGTCTGGAGATTTGGTATATTATCCTTTAGGCACGGGAGGTACGCAAAAAAAACTGATAACACCCTTCGCTTTGACAGGCCTATGGGAATCAGCCGGTGGTCTCTGGGGAGACAAATTGTCCTTTTCGTTGTCCGGCGGCTTACAATCCTGTCACATAGATTTCATGGAACTGGAGAAAAAAGAACCTTTTACAAATTTTTCCAGTGAGGACTATCTACGATATGGGGAAGCCGCCTATTGGTTTGGGGATTTTCAGGCGTATATACCTGTGCTGTCTTATTTAGTCCTTGACGGTACCGTGAAGTTTCAAAAAACAGCTTTCGGTTTAGGAGAATTTACCGCAATACCGGAAAAAACTGCCGAAGGATTGTTTTATTCTCAAACAAAAGATGTAACACGCTTGGAGACAGCGTTTTCTCTTTTGGCGTATGTGGGAGATTTTACTCTCGTCGGTGGTTGGCAAGGATATTTTATCGATAAACCGGTATACAAACCTTCTCAGGAATTTTTGGCAGAAGCTACCTACAGCGACAAAAACGGTTTGTGGGGTGCATCTGTCTCTGTCCGAGAACTTTTAGGAACAGGGGATGGTGCTCCCATTGTGGATACATCAGCTTATATCAAACCAGCCTCTTCTTTGACTTTAAAGATCACAATGGAAGATGCAATAAAACTTTTTACAGGAAAGCAAAGAATAGTGGTAAAACCCTTTGTAAAACAAGGGGGAAGTGTAACGGCTTCTGTGGAATTTGTTTATTAACATGTTAATAAACGTGCCGAACAAAAATATACTATGATTATCGGAGGAAATAATGTTATCAGTCCTTGCCAGTGGCGGCATATTGATGATTCCTTTAGGAATATGTGCCGTTATTGCAACTTTTATAATCTGTGAGCGTTTGTTTTATTATAGCAAGATTCAAAAAAAAGATTTTATTTTGAAAGAAAAAATACATCCTTTAGTTGAGTCTCATCGATTTGAAGAAGCTGTACAACTCTGTAATGATACAGATACGCCTCTGTCTCAAGTAGTAAAAAAGGCTATAGAATGTAAAACCTGGCCGGAAGATAATATAAAAGAAGTTGTTTCTATTGAGATAGATAAAGTAATTCCGAACTTGGAACATTTTTTGACACCTTTGGGAACAATTGCCAGTATATCAACGCTTTTAGGTCTGTTAGGTACCGTAACGGGAAATATTCAGGCTTTTGGTGTACTAGGTGGCGGGGATTCTATGGGAAATCCTGCTGTGTTTGCCGGTGCCATTGCTGAAGCTTTGGTGACTACGGCTACAGGACTGGTTATTTCCATTCCAACTATTATTTTTCACAATTATTTTTTATCAAGGATAAACCGTCGCATCTCTGAAATTGAATCAGTATCAACTGCCGTAGTGTTACATATTTGCGGAAGAAAGCCTGTTGGATTTAAACTATGAAAAGACGAGATTATAGGGGAAAAATGTCTCAAATAGACATGATTCCCATGATAGACATTGTGTTTCAGTTGATTCTCTTTTTTCTTGTTTCCACTACCTTTGTAATGTTGCCAGGTATACAGGTCAATTTGCCTCAGTCAACTACGGCAGAGTCCGGTACCGGGGCAGGAATTACTGTTACTTTGAATGAACAAGGTCAACTGTGGTTTAACGAAAAACCGGTGGATCTTATCCTGTTAGGGGAAGAGTTACAGGCCTTTGATACGGGAGACATTCCGCGGGAGGAATTCCCAATTCAGCTAGAAGCAGGTGCCCTGGTTACTAACGGTGAAATTGTAAAAATCTTTGACGTGATCAGGAAAAGCGGTTTTTCTGCAGTACAGTTGCGAACGGTGGAGTGACATGTGTGGGAAAAAGTAAAAAGAAGTATTCTGCCTTACAAAGAGTCTCTGTCCTTAACCCTGGTAATATGGGGGGCGATTATTTTGGGATTGGCTTTTTTCCCTGTGAAAAAGAAACCGGTGTACCATAGTATTTCTTTGCGGTTGGAGTCTCCTGCACTTGTATCTTTGAATAATACCTCGGTTTTGCCAAATGTTTTTGAGTCTGAAACCGTACCAGATGTTCAGGTGACACAGTCTCCAGAGATGCCGTTAACTGTATCGGAGAATATTCTGCTTGATAATACTTCTACTGTGTCAACTCCCACATCATTATCTGATACACCCCCACTGTTATCATCTACCCGAGAAACTCCATCAGAAGGACAGACAACTACACCTTTACAGACCTCTGATGAGGGCCCGTCACAAGCTGCTGAGTCGGCAGAATCATCCGGTCAGCGACGTCAAGTTTTGCAACCCAGTATAGAAGAGGCTATGGCAAATCTGGAAAAAAAATCAATTTCCGCCAAAGATACCTTTTCTGAGGCCGATTTTGAAAAAGCCTTCGGTTCCGGTAACACCAGGGAATATTCTTCCGGTACCAGAACAGTGGATGCTGTCACTCAAAATACCTTGGCCCAAAAAACAGAATCGTCTCTTTCCGGCAGTGTCGGCTCCGTGACAGGAAGTGGGATGGAGAGTGCTGGGAAAAACGGTGTAAGTACTGCCTCTTCTCAAAAATCCAGTGACCTGACTACAGTTTCGGAAACAACTGCTTCTGGATTGCAAAAATTACGGATGGGAAAAAACTTTGTAACGAAGAGTTCTTCTGGAACAGAGTATAACATAAAAACAGATGTGAATATTTCATACAAAGGGGATACAGGAACAGAGTTATTTACTGATACCGGAAGGAGTCTTGTGTTGCTGGAACCCTCCCATCCGGTTATTGTAATTTCCCCTGAAAAAGAAGCTTTAATCAATAGTTCCAGAGAGGTTACCATAACATTTACGGTGAACTCTTCCGGTTTGGTGGACCCCAACAGCATAACAATAACGCCTAGTGCCATGCTTCCCGTAGAGATACAAGGAGAAATAAAAGATCAGATTGCTACCTGGCGATTTCTTGTACCTTCGAGTTATGAAGGTTATGGACAGGTTAGCTTTAATTATAATATAATAAAAAGGTGATAGAAAACATTAAAGCTGTAGCCTTCGATATTGACGGAACAATGTATCCCAACTGGCGGCTTAATATTCGCATAGTTTTTTATGTGTTAAAACATATTAAGTTTTTTCTCAAATACAGAAAAATCCGGTCGGTTCTCCACAGAACGGCTCCTGTAGGTAATTTTTATGATTATCAGGCTCGTCTTTTTGCGTTGGAGTTACATGTTACCGATGAAGAAGCCCGTCAACAGATAAATACTATTGTGTATTCTGGGTTGACGCCTTTTTTAAAAAAGGTAAAGCCGTATGCTTATATCAAAGAAACTATAGAGGCTCTGAAAGCAAGAGGTTTGAAGGTAGCTGTTTTGTCTGACTTTCCTCCGTCCCAAAAAGCTGACATGTGGGGAACCCGTGATTTATTTGATTTGATATGCGGGTCGGAAGAATTCGGAGCTTTGAAGCCTTCCAAATATACCTTTTGTTGTTTTGCCCAAAAATTGGGTGTTGCAGAAAAAGAAATTCTGTACGTTGGTAATAATGTTTTTGCCGATATACGGGGCGCAAAAGCTGCCGGCATGAAGACTGCTTATATCATGCCGTGGTGGCGCAGGCTTTTGGGGCGTCCGTTAAAGTTGGCTGATATTTCCTTCAAAAACTATCGCCAATTAAAAGAAATTGTGTTAGACTAAAAACTAAGACTTAATGGGTGGGGAATAAAGTATGTCTGTTTTCGGAATCCTTATATCTGTAGGAATTTCACTGGTAGCTATTTTAGTATTTCGTTTTGTTGACAGAAATGAACGCTCTTTGGAAAAAGCGAAAAAATATATCAATAGACAACGGGAAGAACTGGAAAGTCAGTTGGCTTCCCAAATTAACCGACTTGAAAAAGAGTATAACGAAGTTGATGTAAAACAAAGTCAGGCAGTTGCCACTGTTAAAAACTTGGAACTGCAAATTGAAAAATTCAATGCCATTACAGATCAGTTTACTTCCCGCATAGAAGCTGTTGATAACATCGGTAGTCAAATAGAAGGATATGACAAAACATTAAATCAATTGGTGGAAATGTCTGCCAATTTGGAAGAAAATCTGCGCCGTATTGGGGCAGAGTCTGCCGTTGTAGATAAAATTGACAAACAAATGCAGTCATACAAAAAAAATATGGCAGAATTAGAGCGGCGGATCTTAAAAATCAGTGAAGATTTTTCCGTGGAAAACGGCAATCAGTTAAAACAGATGGGAGCCGAATTGCTGAAACGGTTCCAGGAACAGATTCAAGACATGGAAGTGACTACCGCCGGCTTGGTAGAAAAAAACGAAGCTGTTTTACAACATATACAAAGCGACGTAGCTGCCGTCTATGCCAATGCGGCTCAACGGGCTCAGGCCTTGGAAGATGAAACTTTTATCCTTTTGAAAAACAGAACACAGGAAAATATCAGTCAGTTACAGCGTGCTTTTGAAGATGCTTTGGACAGTATACGGAACGAAACTTCCGAAAAAACAGACTCGCTTCACGATGAGATCGTTTCCGAAATATCAAACCTTCACGGCATATTGGAAGAGAAATCTACGGAATTGGACTCTTTGTGGAATGATATTCGGGGCGATGTATCGGAAAAAGCATCTTCTATTGAAAGTGGCATCATGTCTCAGTTGGAAATTATTCAACAGGATGTGCAACAAAAAGCCTACGATGTGGATTCTGTGCTGGAAAGTATCAGAAGTTCTGCTACAGATAAGGCTGATTCCATTGAAAACGAGATTTATTCCCAAATTGAAACCATCCGTACCGATTTGGAAACAAGGGCAGGAGAAGTTTCTTCCCTCTTAGAAAGTCTGAGAAATACTACGTCCGATAAAACTTCTGACATGGAAAATAGGATTCTTTCTCAAATAGAGCTGATCAATTCCGGGCTACAACAAAAAATCGATGAAGTGGACTCTGTTTTGGAAAGTATCAAGTCCCGTACGGAAGACAGAGCCACATCCATGGAAGAGTATATTACTGCCCAAATTAATGGATTTTACGGAGAAATTCAGGAAAAGGCTCAAAGTATTGATGATCTGATGGAAAATATCCGCCTTGCCGCTTCCGAAAAAGCTAACGGCATAGAAAAAGATATTGATAGTCAAATTCAATCAATCCGAAGTGTTATGGAGCAAAAAGCGGAAAATTTAGGTGATTCCTTGGAGGAGATTCGCTTAAATACCGTTGCTAAATCCGACGGCATAGAACAAGAAGTCCTTTCTCAAATACGGCAAATCCATCAAAACTTGGAACAAAAAGTGCGGGATGTAGACACTGTTTTGGGTGATATTCAATCTCGGGTAGAAAACAGAGCCGGGGACATAGAACAAAAAGTTCTGTCTCAAATAGAAAACATGCATGTGGATTTGCAGGAAAAAGCCAGCGATGTATATTCTGTTATTGAACAGGTCAGAAATTCCACCACGGAAAAAGCAACAGACATAGAACGGGAAATCATCGCTCAGATTGAAGTGTTACATTCCGATTTGCAACAAAAAGCCCAAGAAGTTGACTCTGTTATAGAGCAGGTCAGAAACTCTACCACGGAAAAAGCAACAGACATAGAAAACGAAATTATCGCTCAAATAGAGGTGTTACGTTCCGACTTGCAGAATAAAGCTTTGGAAGTTGATTCCGTTATGGAAACTGTTCGTGCCGTTACAACGGAAAAAGCTGAAGGGCTGGAAAATATAATCGACAAACAAATTGAACGGGCAGAAGGAGAGCTTGATCAGCGCATCAGAGAACTGGAAAGTTCTTTTGAAAAAGCAAAAGATGCTGTTTTAGATCGTTCTCAAAGCTTGGAATCTTTGATAAATGCCAAAATAGAGGAAAGTACTGCCAACATGGAGAGAAATGTTTCCGACATTGGTACTACTATGGAAGGTGTAAAATCAGGGGTTTCCGATAAAATAGAAGAATTATATCAGTTTGTGGGACAACAGGTTGAAGATGTACAGAACGAGATCAACCGACGTTCTGCAGAAATTATCAGTTTAAGCAATCAACTAGCAGCTGAAAATAATGGAAACAGTCAGGTATTGTTATCCATTCAAGATGCTATTGTTATCAGAGCAAAAGAAATTGAAGAC
>JAHLFV010000143.1 GCA_018883625.1 Candidatus Treponema excrementipullorum | reverse complement strand
CCAGTATAAAGCTACCTATGACAGGGCTATGAGAGAAATGCGGGAAATGGAAGCCGACGCTTTAACGGAATTTTCTGCAATTTCCGCCCAAAACAGAGATAATTTTGAAAATGAATCTCAGCGTAAATTGGATGAGTTGCAAACTCGGGTAGAAGATGTAATTGAAAGAACCCGTCAGGAAACTTTGGATAAAATAAACGGTTTGCAAAACGAATTGGCAGGTCGTGTTTCTGCTGCTCAGTACGAGTTAACAGCTTCTACAGAAGCCGCTCAGGAAGTGGCAGGAAAGCTGTCTGTGTTGGCAGGGGAAAATACAACTCACTTGGAAGAATTGCAGGAACAGTATGACGCGATTTACCGTCAGGCTTTAACGGAAATTTCAGAGAAAGAACAAGCTGTCTTAAAAGCTATGGAAGATATGTCAAAACGGAATACAGACAGCGTAAAAGAATCTTTGGCCGGTGATATAGAAAAGATGCAGGGGGACATTGCTGCTTTTCTAGACAGAATCCGCAACGATTCCGAAGAGAGAACGACTTCCGTACACAACGATTTACTGGCAGAAATTAGTTCTATTCAAGATTCTATAGCAGAGAAAATTGCCGTAGTAGAACAGCATCTGCATCAGGCTCTTGATACCGCAGAACAGGCTGCAGGAGAAACAATAGAGAAAAACAGTTACCTAGAAACTTTACAGCAGGAACTTATACAAAAAGTTACTGGATTGGAAGCCCGGTATGACGAAGCCTACAATTTGGCAATTAAAAATGCCCAGGAACGCAAAGATGAACTGGTCAACAGATTGCGGGAAGCTACCATGGAAGATGCTCGTCACATGGAAGAAGACGTGGCTGCAACCTTGGAAAATCTATCGCAAGACTATGAACGGCGTGTAGAAGATTACAAATCAGCCGCTGCTCAGCAGATTGAAGAGTTCCACGGGGAAATACAGGATGCAATTGCCAAAGTGCAGGAGAATATCCGTGGGTCGGTTGATTCCGTTCAGGATAAGCTTGCAGCCCGGGTTACCGAAGCCCAAACTGCTCTTACCGCCGCAGCTATGAGAGCAGAAACTGCTGCAGCCAATGCTTCTGCCACCAGTGAACATCTTGAAGAGTTGCAGAGTACCTTGCAACATAATACAGAGTTACTGGATCAAAAGTACCAAGAGGTATATGCCCACGCCATGGAGGCTGCCGAAAGTAAAGGTCAGGAAGCTATCAATGTTTTCAAAGAAATATCCTTGCAAAATGTTTCTGATGCAAAGGATGAGGTTGCCGGTGCTTTGGCAGAAGTAAAATCCGATTTTGAAAATGCAGTGGCTTCTATCAACGCTCAGACGGCAGAACATAAAAACGCTTCTGAGGAAGCAGTGGCTTCTTTACAACGACAGCTGGAAGATGCGGTGGCCAATATGGAGACTTATATCGCCCAGTCATCTCAGGGATTTGTGGCAGAAATTGACGGAAAAGTTTACCGTCACAGAACCGATGTGGATGAAGCATTGGCAGAGGCAAAATCCAATTTTGAAAATGTAGTGGCTTCCATCAATGCTCAAACGGAAGAACATAAAAACGTTTCTGAGGAAGCAGTGGCTTCTTTACAACGACAGCTGGAAGATGCAGTGGACAACATAGAGTCTTATATCGCTCAGGCTTCTCAGGGGCTTGTGACAGAAGTTGACAGTAAAGTCGAACGCCATGAGACAGAGGTTCGGGAAGCTTTGTCACGAGCACAATCTCTTTTAGACAATACAGTGGCTTCCATCAATGCTCAGACAGAAGAGCATAAGACTGCTTCCGAAGAGGCTGTGGCTTCTTTGCAAAGGCAGTTGGAAGATGCAGTGTCCAATATGGAATCTTATATTGCCCAGTCATCTCAGGGCTTTGTAGCAGAAATTGACGACAAAATTCAGCGTCATCAGGCTGAAGTCAATGAAAAAAGTTATGAAGTCACTCAAAAAATTGAGGCCACAGAAGCTCGGGTTAACAATGCCGTGGCAGACCTTGCCGGCAGACTCAAAGAAAAACTGGAACAGTACAAAACAGATTTGCTCGCCAATATGGAAGACACCAGAAGTTTTATTACAGACAAAAGAGATGCTTATGCACAGGAATTATCTGAGTTGGACAGAGATTTAAGCGAGCAACTGTCTTCCGTACGGTCAAAGTTGTCTGACAGGATAACCGCTGCAGAAGGTGAACTGACTTCCGCCGCATTGATGGCAGAAAAAACAGCTTCCGATACAAACCAAAGAAGTCAAAAGTTGGAAGAACTTTTGCATCAAATTGAAAGCATGGCCGGTAACTTGGAAGAGCGATATAATGAAGCTTACGAAAAAGCTTTTGCACTTGCTCAGGAAAAAGAAGTAGAGGCGTACAACGAATATCAGAAAGTTTCTGATAAAAACAGGGAGTTGTTTTCACAGGAAACGGAACAAAAATTACAGGAATTGGGCAATAACTTTGACGATAAAGTCCGACATGTTATGTCCTTGATTGCGGATTTGGAAGAAACAGCTCAACAGTCAGCTGATAAGGCTACAGAAAAAATAGAGGATGTTCACAGACAGATCGAGGAAGAGATCCGTCAGTTGTCCGAAAGCTGGAAAGAAACGGAAGAATCCATCAAGGCAGATGAATCAACCTTTACTGACAAACAAGAGTATCTCCGTCAGGGTATAGAACGTTTTGTTGCGGAAGTAAAACACCAAATTGTACAGTTTGATACAGGGCTTAAGTCTTCCATGAAAGATATTGCCGACTCTTATGATGACAGACAGGCAGAACTTTTAGAGGCCTTTAGCAATCAATTAACGGATTACAAAAATGAATTGCAATACCGTTTCGAAAAGTTCGAGAATATCGGTGCCGATATTGACGTATTGGAAAAAAATCTCCGTGCTTCCATGGCAGAAAGTCAAAGGAAAATGCTGGAGCAATTTAAAGTATTCAATGACGAACAATTGGACAGACAGTCAGAATTGCAGATAACTATTTCAAATGGCTCTCAGGAAATAGCCCAACAGTTGGGAGAACTGGAGAATCGTTTGGAAGAGTTAAAGGCAACCTCTTTGCAGAACGTGTCTTCCAGACTTCAGGCTTTTGAAGATAATTTTGCTTCTGATTTGAAAGAGAAGGGTGAAGTAATTTACTCCGACTTGAATAGTTGGAAGGATAAATTTGACAATCAGATGAAAATCATGGAAAGTGATTTTGAACGGGATCGCCATGATTTAGAGGTTCGATACAACGAAGAATTAAAAGAGAGACTGCAACAGTTGCAGGAACGAGCACGAAGTTACCTTAGTCGTATGGAAGAGGCTACTCAAAAGGCAGAATCCGGCATAACTGACAAAGTCAATTCTATGGAGCAAAAGATTCAGGAATTTACCGAACAGTATAATAATACTTTGCTTACGATACGAACCGCAGCTGATGATCGTTTGAACAAAGAGATTGAGGAATATGGAACAAAATTAAATCAACAATTTGTGGCTTTGGAGTCCGGTTTTGAAAATCGCTTTACTGCTTTGGACGCTCAAGCTCAGGATGCCCAAAATATAAATAAAGATGCTATCGATACTGTTATTTCCGATTTGAAGGCATGGAAGGAGAGACTTTCCCAACAGTTTGAAGAAAGCAAATCTATTTATGACGGTAAGTTTGCAAACTTTGAATCTAACTTTGAATCTCTGGTAAATCAGGTGTATACCAATTTCAAAACAGACTTGAATCTTTCCAAGGAAGATGCAGAAAAGTTCAGAAAAGATCTAATGGTTCGATTAAACGAATTTGACAGTAAAGCCCAGCAGCAAATAGCAGTGGCTCAGGAGAATTATCAGCGGGGACTTGAAAAATGCAACGAAATGCTGGATCAGCATACCATTGAGCTAGAAGCTCGCTTGGCAGATTTGGAAGCAGACAACCGTAACTCTCTCAGTAATTCTAAAGAGTCTCTAGAAACTTTCAAAACTCAGTTGGAAATGAGATTAGGAGAATTGTCTGCCAGAGTACAGGACGAAATCGATCTTGCAGAGGCCCGATATAAAGACGGTTTGGATAATTGTACCGCTATGCTGTCTCAACATTCCGTTACTTTGCGAGAGCGATTGGCAGATTTGGACAGAGAAAACCAAGCTACTTTGGATTCTTCCAATGAAGAAGTCGAAAACTACAAACAACGATTGGGATTGCAGTTGTCTCAGTTAACTGATCGAGTTAAAGAGGAAATTCAACAAGCTCAGGCAGATTACAGACAGGGATTGGAAAACTGTACTGCCATGTTGGAGCAACATGCTACGGAACTTGAAAGTCGGTTGGCTCATTTGGACGAAGAAAATCAAAAAGTTTTCAGTGACTCCAACGATAACTTAGGGGATTTTGAGAACAAGTTGCAGTTGCAATTACAGTCTTTAAATGATAAGGCAAAAGAGCAACTTGACCGGATTCAAGATAATTTCAAAGCCGGTGTAGAAACCTACAACGAACTGTTACAGCAAAATCAAGCCGCTTTTGAACAGCGCTTGTCGGAATTTGATTCTACGACTCAAACTTCTTTGGCAGATTTGCACTTGACCTTTTCTTCCGACCTAAAGAGTATGGAATCAAAGATGGCAGAGCAGAAAAAATTCATCGAAAATGAAGTTTCTATGCTCAGCAAGGCTTCTCAAGAGAATATGGAGAATTATCAAACAAAGGCTACAGCTTTGTTGGCAGATTTTAACAAAGCATATGATGAATTGTACTCCGAAAACCAAAAAGCCTTGGGAGAACAACACCGTGCTACAGAACAACAGATGCGGGAGTTACGCTCTCTGGCTCTTGAGATAAAAGAAAAAACAGATGCGGCTCATACAGAAATCGTCATGAAACTGCAAAACCGTGAGACAGAAATGAACTTGAAAATTGACGATATCGATAAGAGAATAAAACATTTGTCTTCTCAAATACCGCTTATGGAAAAAACCGTTGAATTCAAGAACAACTTGGAAAACGAGCTAGCATCTTTACAGGGAGAGCTTAATAAGTTGAATGTTTTCAGAACGGATTTGGCTAATCTTGACCAGGAATATGTTCGTCTACATGGCTTGGATGAAGATTTAAACGAAAAAATCAGAAGGTTTAAGGAAGAGAAGCGATATATCGAAACTCTTGAAACTGACTTCAACCGCTTAATGGAGCTGTCTACCTCCATGGATGAGAAAATTCAGGAAGTACAGCAACTTGATGACAGCTTGCAAAGTATCCACTTGGAGTTACGGGGATTCAGAGAATCCATCGACGAAATTTCCACCCGCTACGATAGACTGGATAAGAAAAACAGTGTATTGGAAAGAACTATGGCAGATGTAGATAAGGTGTTCAAAAACCTTGAAGAAGTGGAAGGACGGTTGCAGGCTTGTTCTACAGAGGTTGAGGCTATTCCAAACCGCATAGAAGGTGTGCGTAGGGATGTAGACAAGCTGGTAGAAAACAGCGGTCGGATTTCTGAGGCTATGGACAAACTCAACTCTTTGGAAAGCATTATCAATCGGGCTGATGAAGATATAAGCAAGATTCTTTCCGTCAAAGACGGTATTGCCCGCAGTGAAGCCCGTTTACAGGAAGTAGCAAAGGTTGCAGAAGAACAGGTTAACTTGATGCATGCTGTTGTCCAACATGACAATGCCAGTGCACCTGAAAAACCCTCAGATTTATCTACAGTAGCTAAAAAAGAAAACGTTATCCGTTTGGCTCATCGGGGATGGTCAATTGACGAAATTGCCAAAGCAACAAAGCTTTCCCGTTCCGAAGTTGAATTGATTTTGGATATGTACCGACCGGAGCATTAAACAGCCGATAGGTTATAAAAAATGCCGTTCTTACAGGACGGCATTTTTTATACACTGTAAAGAAAAGAATCATTTGTAATTCGAATGATAAACCGTTAAAACTTGGCTGAAACTGTATGTTACCCTTATCGTTGCAGTAAGCAGGTTGCCCAAACTTCTACAGCGTCGCCGCTGCCTATAGCCCCCAACTTTTCCGCAGTTTTTGCTTTTACAAAGATTTGCTCGATAGACACACCCAAAATATTCGCTATAGACTCCCGAATAGCGTTTCTGAAAGGTAAGATTTTCGGTGCTTCGATAGCAATAACACAGTCTATGTTACCTAATTGCCAACCGGCATTTTTTACTTTTTCCCAAGCAGCCAGCAAAAACTGCTTTGAATCACAATCCTTCCACCGGGCATCGGAGGGAGGAAACATTTCGCCGATATCACTGATGGCAGCGGCTCCTAACAGCGCATCAGTTATGGCATGTAACAGAACATCACCATCCGAATGTCCCAGTTCACCTTTGTGATAGGGAATGTGTACACCTCCCAACATTAAATTTCTGTCTTCTGTCAGTCGATGTAAATCGTAACCAAGACCGGTACGAATATTCATGGTTTTTCCTTTTAGAAGATATATGTCTTCCGGATAAGTTATTTTTTTATTTTCCGAACATCCTTCAGTTACAAAGACGGAGCCCACATACGTATTCCAAATGGCAGTATCATCAGTATAGATAATACCGTCTGTACTGGCCTGTATGTGAGCCTCCAAAAGGGGCTTAAAAAGAAACCCTTGAGGTGTTTGAATGGAAGTCAATGAGGAACGATTTAAATGACGAAGAATTTTTCCTTCTTTATCCACTTCTTTTTGGGTATCTACAGGGGGAACTCCGCATGCTGCAGCTCCCTGTTCCAATACTTTTTTGTATACTTTTGAAATAACGTTCGCAGTGATAAAAGGACGGGCTCCGTCATGGATGAGGACAACATCTACAGGATATTTTTCCTGTAACAGTAACAGACCTTTGAAAACAGACTCCTGTCTGGTAGCCCCACCTTCTGTAAAAAAAAGTTTGGGAGAAGAGTCTTGGGCAAAAATATCTTGTAATATGGGAGAAGCAAAAAGAGCTTTTTTTGTTTTTTCTATGCCTTCTGTGCCGGACCCCGGAGCGAGGGTAATAACCAAAGCTTCTACAGGACAGGCAGAAAAAAAGGGCTCCGTTGCAGCAGACAAAACGGTACCCTTGGTATGTGCTGTGGGGAGAAACTCTTTTTTATCTCCCCCCATTCTGGTAGATGAACCGGCAGCGGTTACTATGACCGCGACTTTATTCTTCGTCTCCATCATCTGAATCGCCGTCTTCATCTTCTTCTACATCTACAATATCTTCGTCTTCATCATCACCGATAAATTCTTCGTCTTCATCGTCAAAGTCATCGGAAAGTGCAGCATGTTTGGTATCACGAATCAAACCTAAGGGTTCAAGTTTTGCTAAAAGCAATGCCTCAACTTCCTGCACAGGCTTATCCAAAGCAAAAGATATTTCGTCTTCCAATAATTTCTTTGCAGAGTCGTAGAGTTTTCTTTCCAAAATCGGCAATTCTTTGACTTTGCTCCGGTGGTATAAACAACGGACGATAGTGGCAATATCCGATACTGTTCCTTTTTTCAGTAAATCAAGATTCATTTGATATCTAAGCTTCCAGTCGGAAGTAACAGGTTCTACGGCTTCTCCCATCATATCGATAGCGTGCTGGGCTTCTTCTGCAGAAACAATTGCCCGGATCCCTAATTCGTCAACACGTTTTACGGGAACCATAACGGTCATATCGGAAACTTCCAAAAAGATAACGTAATAGGTAAGCATTTCATCTTTGAATTTCCGCTGAACTATGTCAGTTATTTTACCGACCCCCTGACTGGGATACACAACTTTTTGGTGGATTTCAAATTTCAACTCATCACTCATATCTCTGCATTATACCACAAAAATCAAAAATGGTCAAAGCGAGTAAATGTATAAGGAAAAGAAATGGGGCAACGTCTTTGCGTGTTTTACTATGCAAGAGGTGCGAAGGTTTTGCATCCTCCTGCAACTATGTGTGCCTTGAATTGCAAGTCCGTATAAATTTCTCCGTCTAGTTCAATGGGCGCTTTTGTATCAATATCGATTTGCGTACATTGAAAGTGGGTGGTAAAAGACTTCGTTATATGTTTCCCTTTAGCGAAGGAAGGTACAACAAAAACAGCAGGGATATTTTTGGGTTTTTCTATGATCACTATATCTAGCAACCCGTCCTTGTTATTGGACATGGGACTGAGTTTCAGCCCTCCGCCAAATTGACTCCCGTTGCACACACCAACCATAATACACTTATACTCTTTACTTATACTGTTATGAGTTACGGTTACGGGATAACAGGAATAGTGTAAAAGACAGTGTATCAAAGACGTTGTGTATGTGATAGAATTTTTTTTATGTGCGGTATGTTGCAAAACTTCTACATCAAGTCCTGTTCCGGCAATATTGAGACAGCGAGCTGTATCAACCTGTATATAATCTGTGTCCATAGGAGTACCGGCTACAATAGCGGCTATAGCTTCTGTAGGATTGAGGGATATTCCCGTTCCAAAGGCATAGTCGTTTCCCCGGCCGGCAGGAACAAAACCCAATCGGGATGTAGAAAAATCCATTCCGTTTAATACTTCATGAAAGGTACCGTCACCGCCTAAAGCTACGATAGTTTTTGCTCCTTTTCTGCACAAGGTTTCCGTTAACTTGCGGGCATGGCCTTTGGACTCTGTTATATGCACATTATATGAAATATTTCTTGAATTCAAATAGTGGGTAACTTCCCGTATGACCTGCTCGCCTTTATTTTTTCCGCTGGTGGGATTTGCAATAATCTCCATACACCTATTCCTTCCTAACTCCATGTAAGTATGAATAAAACCGTAACTATAATCAAGGGGGGAGTAAAGTTTTGAGAGTTTTTAGACCTTGACAGAGTACCTACACAATTTTATTATAATGAATTATGACTGCTAATGAATTACGTACGAAATATATTGAGTTTTTTAAAAGTAAAAACCATGTTGAAATATCCGGTAAATCATTGATTCCGGAAAACGATCCTTCTGTTTTATTTACTACAGCCGGGATGCATCCCCTTGTTCCTTATTTGATGGGAGAACCTCATCCTGCAGGAAAACGACTGACAGATTATCAAAAATGTGTCCGTACCGGTGACATTGACGAAGTTGGGGATGCCAGCCACTTAACATGTTTTGAAATGTTGGGAAACTGGTCTTTGGGAGACTATTTCAAAAAAGAATCTATCGGTTTTAGTTATGAGTTTTTGACTTCCAAAGAATGGTTGGGTTTAGATCCCGAATTGTTGTCTGTAACTGTTTTTGCCGGAGACGAAAATGCTCCCCGCGATGATGAATCCGCTTCCTACTGGATGGAAGTTGGAATGCCTAAAGATAGAATCGCATACTTACCGGCCAGTGACAACTGGTGGGCAGCTGGACCTACCGGACCTTGTGGCCCTGACACAGAAATTTTTTATTGGGTAGGAGAGGGGAAACCCGGTGCCGGTTCCAATAAAGCTACAGATAGTGCTAACTGGATGGAAATTTGGAACAATGTTTTCATGGAGTACAACCGAATCGACGAAAAGACTTTGGTAAAACTTCCTAAACAGAATGTGGATACCGGTATGGGCTTGGAGCGAACCACCACCATTTTGGAAGGTAAAACCAGTGTGTATCTTACAGAAATTTTCCAACCCATTATTAAAGGTATAGAAGCATTGTCCGGTTATACATACGGGACTGACGAAGGAAAAGATAAGAGTGTTCGGATTATTACAGACCATATTCGCTCCGCTGTGTTTATTTTGGGAGATCCCAAAGGCGTTGTTCCTTCTAACGTGGGAGCCGGATATGTTCTTCGTCGTTTGATTCGTCGGGCTGTCCGTCACGGTAAAAAATTAGGTATTGAACAGGCATTTTTGCCCGGTCTTGCACAAATCGTTATAGAAAATTTCAAAGGCCCTTACCCGGAATTGGAAGAAAATAAGGAAAAAGTATTTTCCGAATTGCAGGCTGAAGAAAAGAAATTTAGTGATACTTTGCGAAAAGGTGAGGCAGAATTTGAAAAACTGTTGCCTAACCTGATGAAAAATCCTCAAAAAGTAATTCCCGGTCGGGTGGCTTTCCGACTGTACGATACTTTCGGATTCCCTATTGAGTTGACGGAAGAGTTGGCTGCAGAACAGGGCTTTACTGTAGACAGAGAAGGTTTCAAAGAGGCAGAAAAGAAACATCAGGAATTATCCCGTACACAAAGTGCCGGTGCTTTCAAAGGCGGTTTGGCAGAACAATCTGAAATTACAACAAAATACCATACCGCAACTCATTTGCTTCATCGTGCTCTGAAGAATGTTTTGGGAGATCATGTAGCCCAAAAAGGTTCCAATATTACGGCAGAGAGAATGCGCTTTGACTTTTCTCATCCTGCTCCCATGACAAAAGAAGAGATACAAAAAGTAGAAGATATTGTCAACGAACAAATTAAACGTGATTTACCGGTGACTATGGAAATTATGGACTTGGAAGAAGCTAAAAAATCCGGAGCAACGGCACTTTTTGGTGAAAAGTACGAGTCAAAAGTAAAAGTATACACAATCGGTGATTTTTCCAAAGAAGTGTGTGGCGGTCCTCATGTAGAACACACTGGAGTGATCGGTACATTTAAAATTCAAAAAGAGCAGTCATCTTCTGCCGGGGTTCGAAGAATACGGGCAGTTATTTCCTAATTTACTTGTTGCAGAGTTTTCTATCTTGTAGAGAAGCTCTGTAACAAAACAATAAGGTTGCTGTTTAATTATGAGAACAAGATAAGCTGTATCTGTTTTGAGTATTTGTAGTTTAATTTTACAGAGGAGTTCTTTAATGAAAAAGTTAGCTTTAATGAGTGTCTTGATGCTCAGTGCTGTAGCCCTTTTTGCGCAGGCTGATTTGCAGCCCTTGGTTACGGTCAAATTGAATAAGTCAGAGACAATAACTCTTAAGCAGTTAAAAGACAGAGTTGAATCTTATAAGAAACAGACAGGTGTAAATTCCTTCACCGTTGCACAAAAAAAAGAAATCCTGGATGCCATGATTGATGAAAAGCTTCTGTTGCAGGCTGCCGCAAAAGATGGTATCTCTGTTACTGATTCTCAGGCATCAGACTATTTTTTAATGACAATGTCACAGCAGTTAGGACAGCAGGTAACAGAAGCTCAGTTTGCGCAAATCGTTAAAGAGCAGACGGGTATGTCATTGAATGATTATATCAAAAATCAGACAGGAATGAGTTATGCTGCATACAAAGATTTCATAAAAAATCAACTCATTGTTCAACAGTATATTTTGGCAAAAAACAGATCTGACTTGGAAAAAATAAGTCCCACAGATTCCGAAATCAGAGCTTTTTATGAGATGCAAAAATCTTCCCTAGTACAGAGTGATATTTTGAAGCTCTTTTTGGTGATTGTTCCCGTTGGAAACGACAAAAAAGCCGCAGAGAAAAAAGCAAACGAGCTTTATAACGGAATAAAGAACAATACAACTACTCCCGATAAGCTGAAAACATTGCGAAATACAGATACATCTTTTCAGGCAGGGGATATTTACGTAAGTAAAACAACACAGGCTGCCATGCAGTTAGGCATCGGTTATGATGCTTTATTGGAAATGTTTACAAAATCAAAGGGGTATATTTCACCTCTGGAAGCTACCGAGGGAAATTATCAGTTTTACATTATTCAGGAAAAGTACCCGGCAAAGATTTTGGAAATCAGTGATGTCATTCAACCGGAATCAACAACCACTGTATATGAGTATTTGCGTCAGGCTTTAACCGTTCAGAAACAAAACGAATATATTGCCGGTGCGATAGAAACTATGACAAAAGAGTTGAGAGTCCCTGCTAATTACCAAATGTTAAAGACAGGAGACGCTTTGGATACATTGTTGGCAGGTTGGTAAATCGTGGCACGTCGTAAAAGTAGAATATTAGCCTTTCAAGCCCTGTTTTCTTGGGATATGGGTAATAAAAACTTGGATGATCTGTTTTTATTTCCTTGGGCAGGAGATTCGAAGATCTTATCTGACCAAGAAAGTTTGACCTTTGCCAAGCTTTTGATTGCCGGAACCGTTGAACATATTCAAGAGATAGACAAACTTATTGAAAAACATTTGGAAAACACATGGAGTATCGAAAGAATAAACAAGGTTGATTTGGCTATTCTAAGAATAAGTGTGTATCCTCTTCTTTATCAAAAGGATATTCATCCCACTATTGTTATTAACGAGGCTGTGGATATATCCAAAGAATTCGGATCAGATGATTCCTACAAGTTTATCAATGCCGTTTTGGATAATGTAAGGAAAGACTTGGAGGCATAGGTTTGCATGAAGGTACGGACTTCTGCTTTTTTTGTTTTGATTCTTTTTCTTCTTTGCTCCTGTAGTCAGGTTAAAGAAGAAAAAGCTTTTTCCACGTATTTAAGCGAAGTTGACTCATACATAATTTCCGGGAGTACCGTTTCTGCTCTGGAGTTGCTAAAGGAGATTGCCCCTAAAAGTGCTTCTCCTTTGGAGAAGCTGGGTGTGTATAGGCGTTTTATACAGCTGGGCAGTGCAAAAGACGGTCTCAAAGTTATTGAAAAACTTTCCAAAGCCTACCCGGACAACATAGACATTACAGCGATTTATGCTTGGCATTTATTTAAAAACGGTAACGAAAAAAAAGCCCTGAAAGTTGCGGAAAAGTTAAAAGGTACAAAAAATGCCTCGCTGTACTCTCAAATGATATTGACTGTTACTCCTCAGGATAAACTGGACTTATTGAGTCCTGATTTGGAATCCGTGTATGCCGGAGCTTATCTAACCACACACAACGATTTGTGGCTTCAAAATGCGGCATTGGTAGCTGTTATGGACGGAGATTTTCAGCGTGCTATTTCATACGGCGACATATCTAATTGTACAAATCCTCTTTTTTGGGGGTATGTAGCCTATGACGGTAAAAAATACAATACTGCTTTGGAGTTTTTAAATAGACAGCAGAGTATTTCCGATGTGGAAAGTTTGATACTGATGAACGACGCTCTTGAGATATTGGGAGATAAAGAGCGGGGAGAAACGCTGCGGAGTTATATTGTTTCTTCATTTCCTGATAATTTGCCTTGCGAAGTGCTTTTAAACAAAGCAAAAGATTTTAGGGATGCCCAAAATTACATAGGTGAATTTCAGTATTTGCAAAAAGCATTGTTGTTATATCCTGACAATGTTAAAGTCTGGGATGCCTATATCAAGTTAGCTATTACGTTGGACAATTTACCAAAGGAAAACCACCTGGCCACTGCACTGAGGCAGACGGATTTGCGTTCTGCGCAAATGGCGGCTTATGATAAATTACCTCAGATTACGCTAAATTCGGTTTTAGCTGATTTGGAAAGAGTTGCTGCCAATAATGATCCCGATTTGTCTGCTTTACACTATGCATACAAAACAGAACCGGATTTCAGTCAGGATATGACCAGAGAAAGTAAGTTGGCTTCCCTGTGGTTGCTTTTGGAATCTTATGGAGTTCCTCTAAGCACCGATACAGAGTTGCTCGTTCAGGTAGCTGTTTCCAGATTACTGGAATTTGATTTGCGGTCAGATGCCCGCAGAATTTTTGACGGCTCTTTAGAATCTCGGTTCGGTTCCATGGACTACGAGAAAATATATGAAAATCTTAGTCCAAAAGATTTGGAATTGGCGGCGTATTTTGCAGCTTCCGGTTTAGGAAAAGAGATTAATTTATCCCTATCGTATTTTTTGTACACAAAATTGTTTGAAAAAAATACGGGATCTTTTTCTGATTTAGCTGTGGCAACAGGGTATCAGGGAAATATTCCTGCCATGATAAATATGGCAGAGCTTTTGGCAGGCAAAAGAAAGTTTTACGATGCCTGGGATATGTACGCAGAGGCTGTAAATTTGACAGAAAATGCGGAACTTAAAGCAGATATTTTATATCGATTGACGACCCTACAAATACAAACAGGATTTTTAGAAGAAGCTCATAAGTCTTTATCATACTGTTTGGAGATGGATCCTTACCACCAAAAAGCATTGCTTCTGCAAAAAAGCATACCGCCTATTCAATAGTATAATTTTGTTTTAAATAAAGAAAAATCCCTACAGTGAAGTGCACCCCTAAAGTTGGACAAAAAAAGTTCAATTTTAGGAGGTGCATTTTTAATGTCCAAATACACAGAGGAATTGAAAAAGCAAATAGTACTTGAGCATAAAATAAAGCATTACGGGGCCCGTG
>JAHLFV010000142.1 GCA_018883625.1 Candidatus Treponema excrementipullorum | reverse complement strand
ACAGCAGACAAGTCAACATTACAACAAATGTTCAAAACTTAAACAATATGCCACCTCAAAATGCCGTGGATATCCTCGTTGCCATGGATGACCAAGATGTTATCGACATTCTGAGGGAAGCCGACAAAATTGCTGCTGAAACAGGAGCTTATTCGTTAAGTTCTACATGGTTGATGATGATGCCTCCAGAGCGGGCAGCCCAAATACAGAGGAAAATGTTAAGCAAGCCACAGCCTCAAGAGGAACAGGCTGATTCATAAAAAACACTGTTATCACAAGATGGCAGTTCCTTGTCAGAACTGCCATCCCCTTTCTTTCAATTTTGAAGTGAAGAATATGTAACTTCGGCAAAACTGTTGTGATCTTTGCGAGATACATCACACAATGCAAACTTACCCGTGTCATGTTTTTTTCTGTGCGTATGAACACACAGAAAAAATCCTCGATATTTAGTATAGTTTAAAACCTATGTTCCACGTTAGATTATCACCGGTTTTATACTCCCCGGCCAGTTTAAAGTTCAGAGAACCTACCAAACTCATTTTGGCATTTGTGATTAAGCCTGTATTGGGAGACATCATTATCTCTGTCTGAAGACTCAGTACATCGTCATATTTTAAATTGGGTAGTTCAGTCAACACTGTATCCAGACGGAAAATGTCCCATGAATCATTACTTCTCAAAAAAGATCCTGTATATTTAACTGAAAAAGAAATTCTATTTATGTATAAAGGAATAAAAGGTATCCCCTCCTGAACTTCCCAAGTAAAAAGACTTATTTTTCCCGATATATCTAAAAGGGAACCAAAATTAGGAATCAAACGAATGTCAAAAATTATAGGTACATAACCGGGTATATACCCGGTCAAAAAAACACCAAGGTTTCCATAAAAATCCTTCCCAGATTCCATTGCTATAGTATCTAAAAAAATACCGGTAGCAACTCCCCCTACATTGTAAAAACCCGATCCTCTTTTTTGCACATTAGTGTACCCCAAAATATTTTGGTACCACAGAGTATCTGTAAGTCCGAAGGGGCTTTTACCATAAAACCATCGTAAAATATTATTTTGCTCAATAGAAGAAATTCTTCCAAAGGGAAGATTAAATTTTAAATTTCCTACAATACTCGTATGTTGAAAGCCTTCTTGGTCAAAGAAAACAGAAGAATCAAACCGAGCATCAATTTCCCCGGCATAATCTCTAAAACCATATTTTCCTTGAAGGGAAATCAAAAAGCCCCCGGAGTGAGTAAAAAAATCATATCCGCCACTGGTAACAAAAATTACAGACTCAGATGGATCTGTCGTTCCCCACGTTGCCCCCAACAGAGGTACTGCCCCAGGATTGAATAAAAAATCATACCCTGTAACAACCGGTACAGGAACAAAAACACCCTCATATAGATATTTAAAATGGTTATAGCCGGAAATTCTTTTTTCCAGAACAGGTTCTAAGGTATTTATCCCTAGAGAAGAATCTTCTTCAAAATTTTCTTCCACATCGTTTTCACCAAAATCCTTGAAGAAATCTTCGGCTTTGGAAGCTCCGATATGGAATTTCATAAAAGAAAGAGCATCAAAGTTTACAGTCATCAATCTTCTGTGATCATAAAAACTTCCGATGTAGTCGATCCGGACACTATCAGTATTCTCTCTCAAAGGACTAAGTACAGGAGAATATACCCCACCGGACACATCGGTATCTGCAAAATAAACCTGTGCTTGGGTAGCCTCTGTCCAGTTTTCTATCCCTATAACACCTAAACGTGGCATGGTTTTTGACGTTGCCCAAGAAAAAAACATCACGATTTCACACTCAGTTTCTAAAAGAGCACCTGCAGATTTTGGTACCAGAGAAAGATTTCTTATACTGCAGTTTTGTCCGAATTCTGAAAAATTTTCGGAAAAATTTTCCGGAGAAAAAAGAAAATCTTTTTTCTCTTTTGTGAGCGGATCCAGCAGGGTTATATTATTTTGCTTTCCACCGGTGGTGTATGCCAAACAGTTTTTCCCTGTATCTGTCAAACTAAAGGCCGTGACTCCCTGAGGCAAAATGTAAGTCAACTCATTTTCTTCTTCCAAAGAAATGTTTCCCTTTTCAGACATAGTTATTTTATAAAACTTAATCAAAGAGTTCTGACTTTCTGTATAAACAGCTACCGCATACAAGTTTCCGTTAGAAAGTTTCAACACGGTCCCTTCCCGCAGATGGACAGAAGGTAACTTGATAAGTTTTTTACTGTTTGTGTTATATACATACACCTCAGAAACAGACGATTGATTGTTGTATTTGATTCTGGACAAAGTTAACCACTCTCCTGTTGCGTCAAAAGTAATACGATTCAAGCCGGGAAGAGTGGTAACAGAAGAAATTTTTATCCTTTCGGTCAATTTTTTTTCTGCACTATCTTTGGGAAGGACCCCATCGGAAGCTATAGACTCTTTTTTCTCTGAGTTTTCACCGGAATCTTTATGTGAGGCAAGATACACTGTTGAATTATATTCGTTAAACCAGGCGAGCCCCTTGGCAGAGGCTGTTAAAGAACTGTATAAACCTTTTTTTGTGTATAATTCATGGTAGTTATAGGGACTGTTTTCCTCTCCCGGATAAAAAATATTTTCAGGAATAATCACAGAATTCTGAAATTCATTCCAAGCAGCGTTTAAACTGACTCCATATACCTTTTTAAAAATACCTGCTGACAGCTTAAAAAAGTGAAAACTGTTCCATTCGTAGAGAAATTGACTGTACTTTTCTTTACCGTAAGTATCTCTGAGCCACCGGGTAAAAGCTCCTCCAAAAATATACGGCATTGTTCCTCCGGGAAAAACGTCCCGAGCACCGGAAACATTTCGCCAAGCGGGAAATTTCCCTTCTATTTTCGACTGGAGCAATTCTTGGGTAGCAAAGCCATCGTTAAGTCGCCCTTCACCCTTATGACTTTCCAAAGCCACTGCCACACCTTCCGTAAACAGACTGGTAGGTTGCAGCATCGCCGGATTCAGATAATCTCCCCACATCTGTCCTAAAAACTTTACAAAACCCCGTTTCATGTTTAAGGACACAGCGTGAACTAGTTCATGGTACAATACAGATAATAACGTTTCTTCAAACACCGTGAGAGAAACTGTATTAGAGGCAGTTACCGCTGTATCGTATACAACTATTCGGTTATAGGGGATAGGAGTGAAATAAGCATTTAGACTGTCCTGTCCGGGAGTAATGACAATAGGAAGGTGTAAATCAGTTTCTGCCCCTAATTCCGTACAGATTTCCGCATACAACTTATCACAATGTTTTCCTAACAAAAAAGCGGTTTGCTCTGATTCAGGCGGATAGATTATATCGAAAAACTCTGTGGAAAACTGCTTTATATCCGTGTAACCGGACAGCGCTCCTGCAAAAAGGAAAAAGGTACTTCCCCAAAAGAGAAGTACCCCAAAAAACTTTTTAATTTGAAAGTGCGGCAATAGCAGTACCTAAGGTAATATCATTTTCAACAGAAACAATTTCAAAATAAATGTGACGTTCTTCCGTTAAATGCTTTAACAAATAACTTCTGACTCTGTCCTGTAAACCATGAGTTTTATAAAAAGTCGTTCCGTTGCATAAGAT
>JAHLFV010000141.1 GCA_018883625.1 Candidatus Treponema excrementipullorum | reverse complement strand
GGATCCGCCAAAGGACTGGTGTTGAGAAGAAAATTGTCCAAGAGGTTTTTGAGGCTTCTATAGGAGAAATAAAAACAGCATTGAAAGACGGTTCAACAATTGAATTGAGAGGTTTCGGTACTTTCGAGCTTCGTTTAAGAAAGGAGCGAAAAAAGGCTCGTAATCCCAAGACCGGTGATAGTTTGTCTGTTCCGCCGCACTATATTGTCGCTTTCCGTTCCGGGCAGGAATTAAAGAGAGCTGTGTGGGATTTAAAAATAGAGGAATAGTGTGTTATGGCAAAACCTTGCCTAGATGTCACTTTTTTTAAACAGCAAGGTAAAGCCATAGGATTGTTGTTCCTATCTGTAATTTTTTTTGTTCTTTCTCATCCCGGTAGGTTGTGGCCTTTCGGGGTGTTTTCGACAGGCTTTCCTGTACTGGCTTATATAAGTTTAGTGCCTCTTTTCCTTTTGGTAAGATATGTTTCCTGGAAAAGTCTTTGGCTCTATGGTTTTTTATACGGTACAGGGGTCTATGTCTTTTTTGTCAGTTGGTTATCCTCTTTTCATCCTGTAAGTATTTTTTTCGTTGCTTTTTTTTACGGAATCTTTTCTTTATTTTTATTTTTCTTTTTTAAATTTGTTCTTTTTCTTTTTCCTTCATACGGTTGGCTTGTTCAAGCTCTAATATGGGTTGCCTTTGATTACCTTAAAACTGTAGGTTTTTTAGGTTTCCCTTATGGTATCTTGGCATATACGCAGTGGTCTGTTCCTGTTATTATCCAGACTGCAGACATATTTGGTATTTGGGGGATTGACTTTTTTATTGCCTATACTTCTGCGTTACTAAGCTGTCTTATATCTGTTACGTTTGTTGGTAATTCATCATGGAATAAAGTAGGGAATATAGGGCAACGACTGATAAAAGCTGTTTACAAGTATAAGTTTTGTATATTGTTTTGGCTATTTTATTTTATCTTTTTTTACGGGTACGGTTTACTTTCTGTAAAAAAATATGCAGATTTTCAAAATGCTCCGACTACGGAAAAGAAAACAGTCGCCTTAATTCAGCATAATGCCGACCCTTGGATTGGAGGAATAGAAGCTTTTCAGAAGAATTTGGATACTCTTACGGCATTGACTGATAAAGCTTTGAAAAACACAGCGGTAGACTTTGTTGTATGGCCGGAAACAGCATTTGTGCCTAGAATTATGTGGCATTTTAACTATCGTTCTGATGAAGCTCGTTTTAATTTGGTAACAGAATTGTTGGACTATATGGATAGTAAAACCGTGCCCTTTATTATCGGAAATGATCACGGAGAGTTTGGTTATAACCAAAAAAATAAATCTCAGATTTTAGACTATAACAGTGCTTTATTGTTTATCCCCAAGGAGAATACTTATCCGCCTGATCCAAAAATATACAGGAAAGTTAAACTTGTTCCCTTTACGGAGTACTTTCCTTATGAAAAAACTTTTCCGTGGTTGTATCAGATATTGATAGAAGCTGACACCCATTTTTGGGAGCCGGGAGATGATTTTAACGTGTTTATGCTAGATGATTTTATGGTGGGGACTCCTATCTGCTTTGAAGATACCTTTGGTTTTGTCAGCAGGAATTTGGTAAAAAACGGTGCACAGGCTTTGGTCAATTTATCCAATGATGCTTGGTCTCACAGTTTGGCAGCCCAGTATCAACATATGTCCATGGCTGTGTTCCGCTCGGTAGAAAACCGCGTTCCTTCTGTACGATCTACAACTTCAGGACAAACCTGTGTAATTGATTGTAAAGGTTCTATTGTTTCCATGACAGAGCCTTTTCAAGAAAATTATCTTGTAGAACAAATTCCGGTTGTAGATAAAAATTATAAAACAATATATACTAGGTTCGGCGATTATTTGGGAGTACTTTTTGTTTTGATTTCAATTGCAACTTTTCTCGGAGGTTGCGTAAGAAAAATCGTTGTTTTACATAATACTAAAAGAGGTTTTTAAAATGCATTCTTTTGTCATGAAAGAAGGAAATATTACGGTTCTTGGAGAAAAAACAAAATTTGTCGGTAGTTTGGAGTTTTCTGATAATTTGGTTATTACGGGAAATTTTAAAGGTGATATTTCTTCAACAGGGAATTTAAAAATCGATAAAACCGGAGAATGTGAAGTTAGTAAAATATCTGTAGACTCCGCATTGGTAGCAGGAAAAATTACAGGTGATATAGAAGCTGCTTCTAAAATAGAAATTGTTTCCGGTGCCGTGGTAAAAGGTGATATTTCTGCTGCACGGCTAAGAATCGATGATAATGTGGAATTTCATGGTCAAGTCACTATGTTGGAAACTCCTCCGGAAGTGGATATTTTTTCTGTTACTGCAGAAGAATATAAACTGGCCTGTTTAAAGCAAAAAAATTAATCCTGTAGGATAGTTATATGACGTACTCTTTTTCTGACTTTGGTGAAAAGTTAACCGGACATTCCGGTATTTTGCAATTGATGGATGACTTAGGGCGGCCTTTACCAGAGGGATTGACTCCTTATCGGTTAGGTGGCGGAAATCCTGCCCAAGTTCCAGAAGTTATTGCCCTGTATAGGTCCGCCATGGAAAACATTATGGCTGAAGATAAGGGGTTTGAAAACCTTATTTCTCTTTATGATGCTCCACAGGGACGGGTACAGTTTATCGAAACTTTTGCAAAATTTCTTTCTTCAAAATACGGTTGGAAGGTAGGGCCGGAAAATATTGCCATTACTAACGGTAGCCAATCTGCATTTTTTTATCTTTTTAATTTGTTTTCCGGTACCTTTACGTCAAAAGTTGACGGTTCAAAAAAAATAAAAAAAATTTTGTTTCCCCTGGTCCCCGAATACATCGGTTATGCAGATCAATGTATTGAGCCCGATGTACTGATTTCTGTTCCTGCAAAATGTGAATATTTTGAAGACAGAACTTTTAAGTATCATATCGATTTTGATTTGTTGGAAACACTGTTATCTTCTCGGGATGATATCGGTGCCATGTGTGTTTCAAGACCTACCAATCCTTCCGGTAATGTTTTGACCAATAAAGAAATAAAGTCTTTGTCAGGTTTGGCGAAAAAGTATAATATTCCTCTTTTTGTTGACAATGCGTACGGTTTGCCTTTTCCTAATATAGTTTTTACAGAAGATGCAACGCCCTATTGGGACGAATCTATTGTGTTTTCCATGAGTTTGTCAAAGATAGGGCTTCCCTCTTTGCGAACCGGTATTATTGTGGCGGAGCCAAAAATTGCTCAGGCTTTGGCAAATTTGAATGCTATTGCTGCTTTGGCGACCGGATCCGTGGGGCAGGCTTTGGCAGAAAAGGCTATAGCTTCGGGGGAAATTTTAAAAGTGGCAGAAACTGCTGTAAAACCATTTTATGAAAAACGTTCCAGACAGGCTATAGAGTGGATTCATGAGTTTTTTGACGGCAGTGATTATTGGATCCATCGTAGCGAGGGGTCCATTTTTCTGTGGTTATATCTTCGGGATTTAAAAATTTCAACCAAGGAATTATATGAAAAACTTAAAGAACAGGGAGTAATTACTGTTCCCGGGGAACATTTTTTCTTTGGGGTAGATGATCCTAGGGAAAACTGTCACGGTCATTACGATAAATGTTTGAGATTGAATTACTCCGGTCCCCAAGATGAGGTGCGGGAAGGATTAAAATTATTGGCAAAAATCTACAAAGAATATGTATAAATTAAGGGAGGTACGAAATGAAACTATATAAGTTGTTTTTTATGTGTATTTTTATGGTACTGTCAGTGTTTGTTTTTGCCGGCGGTACTCAAGATGCTACTCCACCTTTGGAGGAAGCTACTAGGGGGCCTTTACCGGTGACAATTTCTGCGTTAAACGGTCCCAGTGGTATTCCTATGGCCTATATGTTTGAAAACAAACCTGAGATTGAAAATGTATTATGCCGATTTGAGGTAGCAGCAAGTCCTGATGTATTGTTACCGAAGTTGTTGAAGGGCGAGGTTGACATGGCTGTACTTCCTCCTAATGTTGCTGCGAAGGTTTTTACAAAGAATAATCAGGCTTTGCTTGTAACAGCTGTTGTAGGTGAGGGTAATTTGTCTCTTGTATCCAAGGACTCTTCTGTTAAAAGTCTTCATGATTTAAAGGGAAAAACTGTTGTAGTAGCCGGGCAGGGAGCAACACCCGACTACATGTTTAGGTATTTATTGGAAAAGAACGGCATAGCTGTTAGTAGTGTGGCAGAAAAAGGGACAAATACCGATGCCGTAACTTTGGATTTTTCCATTCCTACCGCAGAAATTCCCGCAGCTCTTATTGCAGGTAAAATACAGTATGCCCTTGTACCGGAACCGTTTTCTACAGTCGTTTGTTCAAAAGACCCCTCTATCAGTCGGGTTATAGATATTCAAAAAGAGTATGCGTCAATTGATGGCAACGATAGTAATTTCCCTTTGACGGTGTTGGTGGTTCGTAAAAGTTTTGCTGTGCAGTATCCTGAGGTTGTAAGGGAAATTACAGCAGCTTTTGAAGATTCTATTACATGGACAGAGGCTAATCCTATAGAAGCGGGAAAATTGGTTGAAAAGTACACCTTGGGATTACAGGGAGCTATTGCCGCAAAAGTGATACCTGTGGGAGCCTTTGTGTTTACTCCCGCTTCGGAGGCAAAGGAAAGCTTGGAATCCTTATATAACGTTTTTATGACTTTTTCTCCTGAGGCTATAGGAGGAAGTTTGCCTACTTCTGATTTTTATTTTGAATAAATTCAGTTTTCCATAAGATGAAAAAAAGTGTTTTGCACTCAAAACCGGTGGTGACTGTTTTAGTAGGGCTGTTACTGCTGGTTTTGTGGCATATAGCAGCAAAGATAATAAATGTTCCCGTAATTCTGCCTTCTCCTTGGGAAACTTATCAAGTGCTTAAATCGGACTTCGTTTCTCCTGTTTTTTGGGAACATATTGGTACAACCTTTTTACGAAGTATAACTGCTTTTTTTATAACAGTAGTTCTGGGTTTTTTGCTGGGGACTTTAGCAGGTATAAGTGTTTTTTTTGATAATTTTTTGGCATTACCTCTTTCTATTGTAAAAGCAACGCCTGTTGTGTCTTTTATTTTACTGGCTGTTTTTTGGTTTGGGACATCCTTTGTTCCTGTATTTGTTGCAGTCCTGATGAGTTTACCGGTTATGATATCTGCAGTAAAAACCGGTATTAACAATACAGATAAAAATCTATTGGATTTTGGCAAGGTTTTTGGGTTATCTTACTGGAGTTTACTGCAGCATATCTATATTCCTTCCTGTGTGCCTTATTTTTTTTCCGGTGCTGTCAGTGCGTTTGGTCTTTCTTGGAAGGTGGTGGCTGCAGGAGAAGTTCTGGCTTTGCCAACCAGAGCCGCCGGAACTCTGTTACAAACTGCCAAAGTACACATAGAAACTGCCCAGGTCTTTGCTGTTACCATAGTATTGATTGTGATTTGTTTTATTGTGGAAGCTGCCTTAAATTTTGTTTTACATAGCTCTAAAATATTCGGTTGGGAAAAGTGAAAGATATTCAGATACAAAACATTCAAATACAACGAGGTAAAAAGCTTATCTATGATGCTTTTTCGGTAAATTTTGAAAAAGGGTGTATCACTACTGTTTTGGCTCCCTCCGGTGCAGGAAAAACTACCTTGCTTGATTGCCTTGCCGGTTTAATTGTGCCGGAAGCCGGATGTGTAGAAGGTGTATCACATCCTTCTTATTTGTTTCAGGAACCGCGATTACTTCCTTGGTACTCTTTGGAAAAAAATGTTTTACTTCCCATGAAAAAATTTTATTCTCAAGAAGAAGCTCAAAACCGGGTTGCATTTTTCTTGTCACAGGTGGAGTTGGAGCATAAAAAGGGAGCTCTTCCCTTGCATTGTTCCGGTGGAGAACGACAGCGATGCGCTTTAGCTCGGGCCTTTGCCTTCCCTTCGGAAGTGCTTTTAATGGATGAGCCTTTTCAATCTCAAGATATTTCTTTGAAACTGCGGTTAATGGAATTGACGGAAAGGCTCCTTGAAAAGGAGCGGAAAACTGTAGTTTTTGTTACTCATGATGTGAGGGAAGCTTTGGCTTTGGGAGACAGGGTACTTCTATTGCTAGGTACGCCTCTCAAAATAGTGTATGAGGTACCAAAAAAAATTTTGGAAGAGGGGAAGAAACTGCCTTTGCGTCAGCGATATACTTGTCCCAATTCTAGAGTTTTTGAAACGGAAAAATTACTTTTAACGTATCTTTCGGAACATAGTTTGTAATTCCAAAAATATGAAAGCGATTTTGTAGTGCGTGTGACTATGGAACGACGTACAGAAGCACCTGGAGGATGCCCTTGAGGACGCCTCCATTGCCGGCTGACTTCATTTATATCAGGATCTGCAAACTAATTTGCGCAAAATTCTTGACACTACCGAAATCCTTTGTGATACGGTGGGCTGTTTTATGATGTGTTATAAAAAAAGCCGTTTCAGAAAGTTGTCACAAGAAAATGTCCCTTTTGCAATCCACTATAAAATAAAAAAGCTGTCTCAAGGCACCTTTGCCCCTTAAGGCAGCTTATAAAACAAAAGGTATAGTCTTTACTTATCTGCCTGCAAAAGCAATTCTGTCTCCCATTGTAATAATTCCGCTTCCATAGTTGGTTTATCTCCCTTTACATCACAGAGAATACGGAAAACCGGTTCGGTACCGGAACCTCTCATCCAGATAAAACCGCAGGGAAGACCATCTATATCATTAAATATAATTTTGAGACCTCCCTTACCGGAAATACCAAAATCTTTTACATCTACTGTTTCTTTAGTACCGTTATTACATACTGCTACGTAGGAAGAGATACCATAAGTTTGCCGTAAATAGTCTTTTTTCTCTTCCCAAGATTTTTCAAAGTAGGTTTGGAACTTGCGTTTTAGTATTGCATGATCGGTAGACTGAATATGTTGCAAAGCCCGTTTTTCTGAAACACCGGTAGTAACGTAAACAGGTAAGGTTGCTATGATATCTGCCAAGGTAAAGTCTTCTTTATATTTGTCTTCTTGATTACTTTTGATGCACCATCTATGGAAAAGACCTAGTTTTACCTTATCTTCCAATTTTTTGTCTTTTATAACCAATAATTTTATCAAAGCAAATATAGTGTTAATAGGATCCCGCACTGCTGCCGGATGGGTGATATTGCCTCCATTAGAACCTTCACCTAAAATTGGTACGGTATATCCCTGTTGTCTTACTTCCCGAGCCAAATTCACAACGTTAGCTTCTCCAACTTCTGCCCTGAATACTTTTGCATTAAAGGTGTTTGCAATATCATTTATCCGCATGGATGTAGGGTCGTTTACCGCCACTGCAGCTTTGACATTGTGGCCTTCTGTTCTATAATCGAGGTAAGCCAGTTCTGCCAGAACAGACAGTGCAAATACTTCCTGAGCCTGAAGAATCTCGCTTTTTTTTGTTTTGTCGTTCCAGAAAACTATATTTCCCCGGTCTCCGTCACAGTCCGGCATATATCCTAACGATACAGACGCATCCCGTTCTTTTAGACGATCCATCTCTCGTGCAGTAAAGAGCAAATTATCCCGTTCCGGAATAATTCCGTGAACAATATGCCGAGGTTTATTGTTGATGGCGGCAAAAGAGATTCCCTGTTCCGGTAAAAAGTCGGAATCTATGGAAAGGCTTCTGGCTGAACCATTCATGTCGCACACAACAGTCAGGGGTTTTTCTTTTACATTTTCTCGTATGATAGTAAAGAAGTTTTCCTGTTTTTGGGGATCGGTACTACCTGTAATAACTTCTTTTGTAAAAGCTTTATAGGAATCCACTGCAGCAGCTTTGTAATGAGGCATTGCTTCATAAATTTTAGACAAGGTTTCGGGACTGCACCGGGCAATCAATTCCGCAGCTAGTTGTATAGAAGAAGCATCTTTACACAACGCTGTAAAAGCTTCTGTAAGTTTTGCTGTTTCGGTTCCCGGCAAAACTCCACCGTCATTTAAACCGAATTTAATACCGTTATGACCTACAGGATTATGGCTAGCGGAAATATACACAAAAGCATCGATTTTTTTTGCATAAGCCATGATTTCTGGAGCTGCAGTGATAAACAGATACTGAACTGTTATTCCACTGGCAGCCAATACCCTTAACACGGTATCTGCAATCAAAGTTCCTGTGGGGCGGGCGTCTATTCCTACCGCTACTGTACAATTGTGACCGCAACGATGTATTATATAGTCCGCAAAGACTTTGGCTATTAAAGCAGACAAAACTGTATTGGAACTTCCGATTTCAGGAGAGGCATCTTCCTCCTGTCCAGATTGAACAAATATTTTTCTCCATCCAGAAGCTGATAGAATCATGGAAGAAAAAGCTTCCGATACTTCCTCAAAGCTGGGAAGAGCATCTTTTTGTGACAACGGAATTTTCTCTGGAGATCCAAGCTCAAAATTTGTTGTTTTATCATAAAAAGTCATATAAAAACCTCTTTTATCAGTGTACTATAAAAAATTATGGGGTTCAAGGGACATACAGGAGGTTTGCTTTCGGTAAAACTGAAGAGAAGGAATAATTACTTGGTTTTATATGCATCAAAAAGAGGCATGATTTTTTTAAGACCATTTATCGGTTCAAATGGGAGAGTTATTTTTTCACTTTGAGGAGTATAAAAGGAAATCAAAATAACTTTTGGTTGGGGAGAAAACAAAGGAATAAGACTTTTTCTCACCGGTTCCGGCGAAATATCTGCAAGGGAAGATTTTTCAATGCGCACATATTGTTCTTTGGGGGCTTCTCCGTTACCGGTAGCTCTGAACATAGAAACTAACAGGCCTTCGCTGGGATGAACAAAAAAATGTATATCCTTTTCACCTAAAATCAAAAGTCCCCATAAAAAATCCTGTCCTTTAGGATAGGATAATCCAACCTGATTTAACACAAAGGATGGTACTCCCGAAATTTTTGCCAGTACAACAGAATTAACGGTATCTCCTGTTTTTTCGGAAAATTGTTTGTAAAACTCTCTGATACTTTTTTGACTCTGCATAGTTTTCTCCACCAACATAATCATTATGAGGAATTCAGGTTTATTTTATCGGATTGTTATAGCCTTTACAAGGTAAATAGAAACATTTTTGCATGTCAGTTTTTTTCATACCTTATGGGTAAGGATTATAAACTACGGAGTCATATCTTGTATTATTTAATAAATTCAGTTATCATTCCAAAATGAGGTGTATGTATGCTTAAAGAATTTCTTCCCTATGATAAAGTAAGAAACAACGCTCTTAAACTTGCCCATAAAATCCATATGGATGGTTTTGTGCCGGATATTATCTATGTTTCTCTCCGTGGGGGAGCTTCTGTAGCTAATGTGGTCAGTGAATATTTTAAGATCGCCCGAAAAGGTGCTAGACCGGTGTTGTATGCAGCGGTAGTGGCCCGTTCATATTCAGACATCCGCCAGCGAGACAGAATTATGGTAGACGGATGGACTTATTCTCCGGATCATTTACGCCCGGGGGATAAAATATTATTGGTGGATGATATCTTTGACACCGGTAAGACAATAAATTACCTTGTGGAAGTTTTGCTGGAAAAGGGTGTACCCAGAAAAGATATTAAAGTAGCCGTTCATGATTACAAATATTTTACTTATCATGAGGAACAATTGCCTATTCAGCCTGATTATTGGTGTCGTAAATTCACCATCACCAAACCGGAAGAAGATCGATGGATCCATTATATGAGTCATGAGTTGATTGGTTTATCTCCGGAAGAATTAGAAGAGTATTACTACAAGGACGATCCCGAATTACGGGAAGTTTTTAAAAATCTCATTTAAGTTGTTCTGAGACGGAGGGAGTGAAACATGAAAAAGGCTTTGTATCTTGGGATTTTTGCTTTCTTTTTTTTGTTAGTGCCTTCAGCCTTCGCTGTTCAGGCTACTTCTCCCCTTACAATAATCAGTCCCGTAGAAGGAACTTGGGCAAACAAACAGCCATTGATTGTAGAAGTTCCTTCCGGGTATGAAGTGTATTATTCTCTGTCTGGATCAAATCCTTTAGATTTTGGTTTTATTTATGATGCGCCTGTACTGATCGATCAGGAAGGTGAGGTTCATGTACGATTAGTTACCGTGGATGCTAAGGGTACAGTG
>JAHLFV010000140.1 GCA_018883625.1 Candidatus Treponema excrementipullorum | reverse complement strand
TCCGACTTGGAAAACTTTTTATTGGCTGGGACTTTTGTCCATGGAAAAGGGAGACCTTGAAGTCGCTGTCACGTATTTTTTCAATGCAGGGGTGTCTCTCAAATCCGTTTATAAGACTTCTTCGGAAGCAGAGAACTTATACTATAAAACACTATTTTGTTTAAGTGAATCTTTACTGGCACTAGATAAGGCTCAAGATGCAGTACCGGTACTGGAATTTTTACAATTCACTCCCTTTCAAAATCAAAAAGGTGTATATGAACTATTGGCAGAAGCCTATTACGATACCAAAAATTATATAAATTTGACGGAACTCTATGAAGCCCAACAATCTAATAATGCCAAAGACAAAACGACTTTATATGTAGCAGAAGCTTACGGGAAATTGGGCAACTGGGAAAAAAGTGGTGACTTGTATTTGTCATTGATTACAGGGGAGGACAGTGTAAAAGACGTTTCCCTTAAAGCCCTTCAGTCTGCATGGAACTTGATAGAAGAAAATAAAGAAAAATCTATCCCCTTTACTCAAGATATGGTACTTCAGGCAGCTGGGAAACAAGCGGAAACCTATCCTCTAATGATGGCTGAATTATGGCTTATGGTGGGAAGAGATAAATATATTCAAGAAGATTATACCGGTGCAGAAGAAACTTTTTTACTGGCTTACGATATGTTGGAAAAAAACAAAAATGTACAAGACGTAGACTGGGTTACCTTATATTACTACTGCAAAGTCTATCTTGCACAAACACACATAAAAAAGTTGCAATCTGACTCCCAAGTGGATACTTTGGCGGAAAACTTAAAGAATTTAACAACCTTTTCTCGCTTGTATGATGAAGTTTTGGAACAGCAAAAAAAAATCGGAAACACTACTTTAATGCCGGTAGAAAATTTAATAGTGAACTCATTGGTATATTACAGTTTTGCATCGGAACACTGGCAGGAAGCAGTTACCTATGGGGAAAAAGCCCAAGAGTCTTTTCAAAATCTGGTTATTGTAGCCACCGGATATTACAACTTAGGAAAATATTCACATGCTATAAAGACTGTAGAAAAGATTTTTGCCAAAGAATTACCTATTCCGGATAGTCTTAAAGAACCCGTGTATCGACTGTATGCTGTGGCTTTGCTCCAGTCAGGGGCGGAACAAAAAGGCTTAGATGTTTTTGAACAATTGTACACACAGGGGATTTTGTCCGAAGAGGGAAAGCTCGAATACGGGAAAGCTTTATTAGGTATGGGAGACAGTACTTTGGCTTATGAAGTATTGACACCAATTGAAGGAAGTGCAGCCTGTTACTTAAAGGGGCTGGTGGCAGTCAATCTGCAAAAATGGAAGGAAGCTGAAAGATATTTTTCAGAGTGTAAAGATATTATTACGGATAAAGAGAAGCCCTATGTACTTTTTTATTTGGGGTATGCACAATTTGCTTTGGAAAAATATGAAGAATCCTTCAAAACTTTGGAAATATTTTCTCAATTGTATTCCTATCACAGGTTGGCACAAAAAGCCATAAACACACAAATAACTTGTGCTCTTCATCTAAGTCAAGAAAAAAAGGATAAACAATGGTTGACGGAGGCAGGGGCTTTGGGAGAAAAACTGATTGCCACCACAACATCAGAAAAGGAAAAAGAACAATTTCTTTTGACTACGGCAGAAATATATAAAAGTGCCGAGGAATATGACAAGGTTTTTGAATTATTAAATCCTTACAGTAAAGGGCAAAAAGATATTAATTACCGGGTACAGCTTTTCTTGGGAGAAATCTATGTAAGCCGAGGAGATTATGCTAAAGCATTGGATCTATACGATAGTATTGCCCGATCTGCTGGTAATAGAGAAATAAAAGAAATAGCTTTGTATCGACAGGGATTTTTGTATTTTTCGGAGGGACATTACGAAAGGGCTTCCGACATATTTACTCGATACATCCGTTCTTTCCCCAGTGGATCTTATGGAGACGGTGCACTGTACTATAAAGGTGAGTGTCTGAAATATATGAATCAGGCGGATTTGGCAATTTTGCAGTATGAAAATTTATTGTCTAATTATCCCGAGGGAACGTACAGATATAATTCCTTGGTATCTTTAGTAACTTTGTACACAGATAAAGGGGAATATGATAAAGCATTGGAGTATGCCACGATCCTGACAAAAGATTATAAAGAGTATGATCACGAAGACATGATACGGGAACTGGATTTATTGCGACAAGGTATGGGGAAAAATACGGTGTCTCTTCTTACCGAATACAAAAAAGCCGGTGAGCTTACAACAGAATCCGGGCGGCAGCGAGCCCTGGAGTTAGGAAAACTTTATCTTGCTTCTGTCAACACGGAAAATCAAGGAGAATCTCTGTTACAGGATTTGGTAGCTTACTATAAAAAAACAGTATCGGATTCTAATGTGTCCGACAGTACAGAGAATAATACAATACCTCTTTCTCAGACTGATACATGTACTGCCGGTGAAGCCAGTTTTACATTAGGGGAATACTATAGAAACAAAAATCAAAATGAAAAAGCGGGGGAACTATTTTTAGAAAGTGCCTTTTATTTTTGCTTTTCGGATACGGAGCGGGCCGCTGCCGCCCTATACAGAAGTGCAGAAAGCTATGAAGCTGCCGGTTTTACCGGAGATGCAGTAAGTATTGTGGAGACTTTACAGGAACTGTATCCCAATAGTTCCTGGGTACAGCTGGGAAAAAGTCTTTTGAAGTTGCAGTAGAGGATTAATGTATGAAGCTGAGAAAAGAAAAAGTTATAAGTTTATTATGGGGGGTATGTGGTGTTGCCCTTTTTGGAGAAACTGCGGTAACACTGCCGGACATAACGACGGTTATTTCAAGTGAAGAGCTTTCTGTAGAAAAGGAGGCCATTCCTGACTATTCTGCGGTTTTACCTGAAAATTTTCTGCCAGAGGATGCTTTACCATCTGTACCTGCCTTGGAAGAAGATATGGGCGAAGAAAAAACAAATAAAGAGTTTTCGCCCACAGAAAATTTAGATAATGATATTTTTGTTCAAGGCAAGAT
>JAHLFV010000139.1 GCA_018883625.1 Candidatus Treponema excrementipullorum | reverse complement strand
GTTGCCTTTTTCTTGATGTTTTTTTATAGTGAATTATGCAAAATTTACATTGTGCTTTTTGTGGCAAGCCTTCTCTTAATGCTTTTGAAGTTGTGACCAAAAAGAAGATATTTCACTATGATATATGCTCTGAATGTAAAGGGATAACTCTGTGTAAAGATGACTTTTTGTCAAAAGAAGAACAGAAAAAGCGCTACCTTCATCATAATAATGATTTGTCCAATACAGGATATGTAAGTTTTTTGGGGAGTTTCTTGGAAAATGTTTTTTCCTTCTTGAGGCAGAAAGGTTTTTTGAAAGATGAAACATATTTTGTTCAAAAACATATCTGTGATTACGGTTCCGGTCCCCGACCTGTTTTGGTGGAACTGCTTCATGTAGTGTCTTGTATGCAACGGGGAGGGGAGGGGCAAAAAAAGGCGTACATTTCTCAATTGTCGTCAGAGATTTTGTGCTACGGAGAATTGCTTGCCCGTACATTTCCTTTGTTGCCGGATGTACATTGTATACAGGGCTGGGATCCCTTTTTTAATCAAAGTGAGAAAACAGAAGAAAACGATCTTGTTTTATGTTTGGAAGTTGCGGAACATTTTGAAAATCCTCGGGAAGAGTTTATAGCTTTGGCTGACAGTTGTAAAGGGGGAGGTGTGATAGCATTGGGAACATTACCACTGCCCGAAAATATGACAGTCCCGGAAGGATTTAAAACCTGGTGGTATAAGGATGATAGAACTCATGTGGCCTTTTATACAGAAAAAGCGGTCATAGCTTGCGGCAAGGCAGCCGGTTTAGAGTATCTGGGCATGGCGTCTTCCAGAATATTTATGTTTTATAAACCGGAAGACGCCTAACCGCTGTCTATATATGAAGGGAATTTTTAACTAGGTGGTACAAGGCTTTTGCTGCCTTGCCCCGGTGAGATACTGCATTTTTTTCTTCTGCGGAAAGCTGGGCGATGGTTTTATCTGTTCCTTGCAGAATAACAATGGGATCGTAGCCAAAGCCCCCTTGACCTCGAGCTTGTTCCAGGTTATCGATGAGACTACCTTCCATGGTTTCTTGAGCAACATAAAACCTGTCCGGGCCTACATACAAGGTCATGGCGCACACATATCTGCAAGACCGCTTATTGTTAGGATACACAGGATTTTCTTTTCCCATGGCTATGGCTTCATTTGTTTGTTCTATGAGACTCTTATTTTGTTCCTGCTGAGGTGTTTTCTCTCCGTTAGGTTTTCCTTTTGGATACTGTTTGCCTCCATAACGGGCAGAGTAAATGCCGGGAATTCCTTCCAAAATATCCACGCAAATACCTGAGTCATCTGCCAAAACCGGTTGTTTTACAATGTCCCACAAAGCCTTAGCTTTAATAAGGCTGTTTTCCAAAAAACTTGAACCTGTTTCTTCCGGATCAAATGCTATACCTTCTTGTGAAGGTATTATGATTTCATACTCGGGAAAAAGTTCTGCCATTTCTTTTTGTTTATGTAAATTTCCTGATGCTAAATAAATTTTCATAGTTGTATCCTAACACTGGCACAAGGTTGGGTCAAGTAATTCCTGTAATGCAGCCACCCGGAGCTCTGCATTGTTTAAGACCCGTTTTACTGTTCCTGACGGAAGTTCCAGCAATTCTTCTATGGCGGCATCGGAAGGTTTTAATTTTTCCAAACATTTCTGACGTTGTTGTCTCCATCGGGCAAGACTTTTACAACGACTTTGATACTGTTTTTCTACTAGGAAAAATTGCTGTTGTTTATAATCTAACAGTGTAAGCTCCGTCAAATATTGTTGACAGAGAATGTAGGATGAATTTACCTGTGTTTCTGCATGGATAAAGTTTTTGAGCTTGGTATGTACACTCTCATTAATGGTTTTTAGATATGTTTCAAACTGTTCAGGTGAAATTCCTATTATATAGGGAAGCTTTTCCAACATTGTATTGGAAAGAAAATTGACGGATTTCAAAGCCAATATTAAAATAAACTGAGCATCTTTTGGTGCTAAAGGCTTTTTTAAAGCAGGCTCCAACTCTGTGGAACCACAATATTCCACAGCTGGCTCGCTTAACTCAAAACCATCTTTAACAGCTAAACTTGCAACTTCTGCATATTGATGGGCATCTAGTGTATTAGATAGAATTTTTCGTTTTGCATTTAATCTATGCCAGCTTTTAGAACGCAATCGGATGGCCGTTGTAAAATAGGTCAAAAAGGCACTTTTACTTTCATCGTACCGTTCCAAAATACTGGGGATGTATTTGTGTATCCACACCACAAAGTCACCGATATCATCTTCATTGAGTTTTTGTATTTGGTAATATACCGGAGACTTGTAAATTTCACCTAACAGTTTTGATACAGCCTGTTCTTGGGTGATTCTTTGGGCTTTGTAGTCTTGATAGATTTTGTCGGCAGCATGCATATATAATCCTCCTTTACATGTTGTAACACTATGTAAGCAAAAAACATGCCAACTTTTTATTCCGAGTTTTTTGGAGAAAAAGCCATGATATAAAGGAATTATTTGATATTTTTGATAAGCTGTTTCAGAAATGATTGTATATGTGTATGACTATGCTGTCTTAAAAATCTTAAAATTCTTAGAAAAATTATAGATACGCTAACATAAAAAAGCCAAAGGAAATATGATACCTTTGGCTCAATTTTTTGTCGAAAAAGAATAGTATGAATATCCCTGCAAATGGATAAACCACAGATTAAGAAAAAATCTTTTCGAATTCCTGTAAAACTTTTGGTATAAGTTCTTCAATTTTTCCGGGAGTACTGCAACCGGCTGCATTTTTGTGTCCGCCACCGCCAAAAACCGAAGCAACAGCACTGACATCGATGGTGTCCCGGGAACGGAACCCCATGGTACAACCGGAATCCGTTTCTTGGCGGATAAAAACGACGGCCTCCACATCAGCACAGGATAGCAACAGTTGATACAAACTATCGGAATCCCGACCGTCACCGCCATACTTGCGGGTGTCTTCCAAAGTTTCATAGGTAAGAATCAATCTACCGTTAAATTTTTGTTCCGCCCGTTCCAGCATAATACCCAGCAATTTTCTAGTATTAAACGATTTACCTCTGGTTATTACATCGTAGGTTACACGGGGACTAACCTGAGCATCTACCATACGGGCAGCGGCGTGAAAGACATCACCGGAACCCTCTTCAAGAAATCTGAAGTATCCCGTATCGGTAGCAAGTCCCAAAAACAGAATTTCCGCAGTCTCTTTTTCAAGAGGACCTATAATGCCTTCATACAATTGCTGAACCAAATAGGCCGTAGCAGGAGAGTCCGGTTCAATAATGAAGGCGTCAGTTTCCGGACTGGATGTTTTGTGATGATCTATGACAAAAGTATCTATGCTGTGGGCACCGGTAATAAGACTGTCCGGGGGAAAAACCTCTCCGATTCTTTTGAATTCTCCGCAATCAACTATGATCAAACCCACAGAGCCGGTATGAAGTACTGTAGCTTCCCGGGTAAAATGTTTTTCAAAATCTTTCAGTTCTGTCCGTTTAAAAGGACCTGCTGAAACAAGCTGGCATGGCTTGTTCATTTTGTTAAGAATAGCAGCAACTCCCAAAGAGGAAGCGATACAATCTCCGTCAGGCTCTTTGTGTCCTACAACGATAAAACTTGTGTGATTGTCGATAAAATTTTTAAATTTTTGAATTTGGTTATCAGTAAGTATTCGCATATACTAATCCTGTACAGTAAGAAGTGTGCTTTGAGGTATAGAAATTCCCTTTACATCCGGGTGCATGAATTTTCTACCGGAAATAACGGGTTTTCCTTCCAAATCCATGTAGATATTGATTTCAGTACGCATGCCGTACTGGGGTGTGTATATACCCGGTTCTACAGAAAAACAACTGCCGGGAAGTAAGTACCTTGCATCGGGAAACTCTGTACCGTCCAAGTTTACACCGCTGCCGTGGTCTTCTGTATCAATACCGTGGCCGGTACGATGCATGATATACTGCCCATAGCCATCTTCCTGAAGACGAGCACGGACTTTCAAATCTAATTCCTTTCCCGTTATCTTAGAGTGTGCCCGTAAACTTTCCGTTATGGCATTGTACACTACATCTCTGGCGGCACAAAGGTCTGTAAACATTTTTTCCGCTTCCGGGGATGCTTTTGTTCCGAACACTCCCACCCAAGAAATATCCCCGTAAATTGGTACATCTTCCCTAACAACACCACTGCCGTCATCTGCCAAACGCTCTTTTGCCCATATATCCAACTGAATAATATCACCTTCCTGTGCAACTGCACACTGGGAAGCAGTTGGAGCATAGTGGGGATTGCCGGAATTTTTGCCAAAAGCAACAATGGGACTGGCATTGGTTTTAAGGTTGTATTTTACAAATTGCTCCAGAATATACGTAACGACAGCTATTTCCGTAAGAGGCTTTTTTGTCTTGTAGTGATAAGAAATAAAATTCCAAGTATCGGCAACAATTTTGTAGAGGAGAGAAGATGCTCTTTCATGGCTTGCTATACCGGCAGCAGTCAATAACCCCTTGGTTCTCTGTATAAGAGAAGCAGCACTGGTAACTTTTATACCCAGATTTTGCAAAAGAGAAATAAAACCACCGTCTACGGTAGAAATCACGGAAATATCCGAATCCCAAAGTGTAGCCAAGGTCTTTCCTGCAAAACGGGATAAAATGTCCTGTAATTCTTTCTGAGATGAATAATAAAGACACTCTCCGGGAAGATTGTCTAAAGCATGAGGTTCAATGCTGTGAAGAATTTTCAAAGGAGACTCACGGGGCAAAACAACATACACCCATCGTCTTGTGGTAAAAATGTCGGCAGACAACTGCAACAAACTCTTGGTCAATCCGTCTCTGCCGGCAAAATCAGTAAAAAGCCAGCCGTCCACATTCGATACGGCTGACTCTTCTTTTGTTGCGTATTGTATTTTTTCAATAGAGTTCATATTAATATTCGAACTCTAAAGTATCTACACTGGCGGCTTCAGAAAAATCCATATAAGCGGGAGCAACGGCCCAAAGGTTATCGGGGCTGGTAACGGGAGGCAGTGTTAACAATACTTTAAAAAACTCTCCGTTTTGATACATAACAGTCATAAAAGGGTTAATTCCCGGAGGACATGTTCTGTAGTTTAATTTTCTGGGATATTCCTGACTCCATCTTTTAGGAATTTGAACCTGTGCTATTCCAGAATCATGTTTTGCATACATAACAATAACAACGTCTTTGTGATCAAAAACCTTGTACACTACGGCATTTCGATAGGTGAGAGCACTGGGCTCATAGGCAAGCTCTTCCTGCTGTGTTTCCTGAGCAAAAGCTACAACTGTTGCCAAGCAAAAAGCAACCAAAAGAGCACTAAGGGTTTTCTTCATGTTTGAACTCCTTTTCCTTTTTTTTCACAAAACAGTGATTTTACAGCAATGCCAACATAATGGCTTTTATGGTATGCTTTCGGTTTTCTGCTTGCTCCCATACAAGACTTTGAGGTCCTTCAAAAACTTCTTCCGTTACCTCTTCACCCTTGATTGCAGGAAGACAATGCATAAACACTGTGGAATCCTTTCCTGTCGCAGCCATTAAAGCCTTGTTTACCTGATAAGGCTTTAACATTGCCTTGCGGGTTTCCTTATGGGCTTCTTCACCCATGGAAGTCCACACATCAGTATAAACCGAATCGGCGTCTTTTACAAGGGAAATATCATGAGAAATAGTTATCTTTGACCCACTTTTTTCGGCAAAACCATTACAAAGGGAAACAATATCCTCTGCGGGAAATAATTCTTTCGGTGCAATGATAGTGATGTTTATTCCCAGCTTTGCACATATAATCATCAAAGAACGGGCAACATTATTCCGACCGTCTCCTACAAAAGCCACGTTCAGACCTTGCAACTTTCCGAATTTTTCTTTTAGAGTCATTACGTCTGCCAAAGCCTGAGTGGGATGAAACTCATCAGTTAAACCGTTGATAACCGGTATACCTGCATACTGAGCCAAAAGCTCTACATGTTTTTGAGAAAATCCTCGGAATTCAATGGCAGAAAACATTCTTCCCAAAACCCGGGCAGTATCTGCAACAGATTCTTTGTCCCCCAACTGAATATCATTGGAAGAAAGAAAAACCGGATGA
>JAHLFV010000138.1 GCA_018883625.1 Candidatus Treponema excrementipullorum | reverse complement strand
GGTAAGACTCTTTTGGCTCGGGCTGTTGCCGGGGAAGCAGGAGTTTCTTTTTTGCATATATCCGGCAGTGACTTTGTAGAAATGTTCGTAGGTGTGGGAGCCAGTCGTGTTCGTGACTTGTTTGAACAAGGCAGAAAAATGGCTCCGGCTATTATATTTATAGATGAAATCGATGCAGTAGGTCGGGCCCGGGGTGCCGGTTTGGGTGGAGGACACGACGAACGAGAGCAAACTCTTAACCAAATGTTGGTAGAAATGGACGGGTTCGAGAATAAAGACGGCATTATTGTTTTGGCAGCCACCAACCGTCCCGATGTACTGGATCAGGCATTGCTTCGGCCCGGCCGTTTTGACAGACAGGTAACAGTTTCATTGCCGGACATAAAGGAACGGGAAGCGATTCTAAAAGTTCATGCTCAAAAAGTGCCTTTGGCAGATGATGTGGACTTGTCGCACATGGCTAAGGTTACGTCAGGAATGAGCGGAGCTGACCTATCCAGTATTGTAAATGAAGCAGCTCTTTTTGCGGCCGGGAAAAACAAATCAAAGGTAGATAACGGAGATTTAGAAGCTGCCAGAGACAAATTGCTTATGGGAGTTCCTCGTGCATCCATGGTTATTTCAGAAAAAGAAAAAACAATGACGGCTTATCACGAAGCTGGTCACGCCCTTCCTTACTACTATTTGGAAAATGCTACTCCTTTACATAAAGTATCTGTTATTCCACGGGGAAGAGCCCTTGGGGTAACGGTAGGAGTTCCTGAAACAGACACTTATGCCCACACCCGTAGCTGGATACTGGATCAGCTGGTCATCTTTTTTGGTGGGTATGCAGCAGAAACGGTGGTATATCAAGATACAACGACCGGTACCCAAAACGACATTCAAAGAGCAACGGAATTAGCCAGAAAAATGGTATGTCAGTGGGGTATGGATGTAAATATTGGAGCTGTGTCTTACGGGCAGGAAGATGAGCCTATTTTTATGGGGCGTGAATTAAATCGTCACAAAACATATTCCGAAGAAATGGCACGGAAAATTGATGAAGCTGTCGAAAAAATATTGAGAACGGCTAAGGAAAGAGCTCTGTCTATTTTGGAAAATCACCGAGATCAATTAGATGCACTTGCTAAGGCTTTGATGGAAAAAGAAACTTTATGTGATGCAGAAATAAGAGAATTGTTGGGTTTTTCTCCCAGAAAAGAAGAAGTACCAGCTCAATAGGAAAATCTAAAAGGAGATACCTATGAAGAGAAAACATGTAGTTTTTATTTTATGCCTATTTTTCTTATGTGTTTTACAGGGTTTTGCCGATGTCGGTTCCTATGTAGGTAACACATACACAGACACTTCAAATTACTACACCGCTCTACGGTGTTTGCGTCTCAGTATGGATTATATGCAAGATTCCCAATGGGATAATGTCATCAGTCAGACTCAGTTAGGTATTTCATACAGTGAAGAAATATCCGATTTGTGGTATCTTCTGGCTCGGGGAATGTATCAAAAGGGAGAACCCATTTACAAAGTTTTGGATGTGTTATCTGTGGGAATAGAAAAAAACAGATGGCTTGATTATAACAGAGATAGTGCTTATATACTTTATTGTCAGTTACTGAGCCAAACGGGAAAATCCGCCGAAGCCTTGGAAATACTGGAAAACAGTACCGTACCTCGTTCTGCTGACAGAGAATATATAAAAGCTGTGGCATTATACCGCATAAATACTCAGGAAAGCATAGAACAAGCCCGTCAGATTATCTTAGATGGTGCTGATTCCTATCCCGGTGATACAAGATTTCCCCTCTTATTTTTTTACTATGAGTTGCGTCCCGACTTGACTTACGACGCAGAAGTACAGCGTATTGCCAATATCTTTATAGATCGATATGCAACCGATGTGACTGCCGGCGGAGATGTTCATATATATGCTGCTGCTTTTGCTCAGGAGGAGTTGCAAAGAAAGATGCTTTTGGCTTTTTCTGCGGCAGGTTACAGACATCCTTTATATGCTCCGTTGGCGTTACAGGCAGGAATTATAACAGAAGAAGAGGCATATCGATATTTTGTTTCTTTTGCTTCAACTTCCGTTAAGGAAGAACAGTTAGTGCTTTTTGCCAGTCTTCTTACAGAGACCGAGGTAAAATCAGCTCTGACGGCTTTTTTAAAAGCTTATGATGGCCTAATAGAAAAAGATACAACGGGAGACAGAATAACTGATGTATCTGTTCAATATTCCAGAGGAAGACCGGCTACGGTTATATACGATGGTGATCAAGATGGGAATATAGAATGGAGTGCTGATTGCGATTTTGGTGTTCCTACGGATATAAGTATTCCAAAAGAAAAAACTTTTGTCAGTTACAACAAGTATCCCTATATCAGAAAAATTCAGATAGATTCATCCACATTTTATATCAGAGATAATACCTTAGAATGGGCTCCTCTGAGTATCACTGTTTCTCAAGCTGTCAGTAACAGTTTACCCGGTACGCAGTTTTTTATTCCAAATTTGTATGAGCCTGTGTTGACTATGGATTTGGAAACAATAGCAACGAAATCTTACTCTATGAACATCCCGGTATCGGAAAGAGAAGATGCACGGTTGGAAGTCTCTCTCTCTGACGGAAAATGCACCAACTTAGCCTACTATCAAAAAGAGAAACAATATGCTGTGGCAGAATGTAAAGATGGTTTGCCTCTTTTACGGCGGGTCGATATGGATAGAGACGGTTGGTTTGAGGTTGTGCAATATTTTTCCTTTGACAAAGATGGATATAAAGATTTTCTGTCAGAAGAGGAAGAAGGGATTTTATACAACGAACTTTTTGGAGAGTTTTTATTTCCTAAGGGATTGTATATCAGTAAGGTTACTCTAGATACAAACTTTGATATGACAGCAGACTTTACAGAAGAATATGTTGCAAAAGGTGGGGTTATTTCCATATGGGGTAACAAAGAAACTGAAGATACTTACACTCAGTATATTTCCGAAAATTACGGAAAAACATCTCGGGCGATTTTTAAATTACCACTTTCTTTAGAGACGGTTACGGTGTTCTTTGAAGATGCTGTTCCTGTAAAAGTAACAATTCAAGAACAGAATGGTTTTATGAAGGATGACATACTTGTTCACTATGTAGACGGTGTGTATTGGTTAGGAAAAGCAGGGACAACAGCTGTATCTGAATATTTGATACAAGCCCTTGATCATGAAGGTGTGACAGGTAAATCTCTGATTTTGGAAACAGAAGAAGAGTCCCAAAGAATAATTTTTTCTGCCGTAAAAGTGAATGAATTTTACTTTGGAGTTTTGCTAGATGAGTAGCTATAAACGGATAGTTTTCCTGATATGTTTGTGCCTTATGGCGTTATTGTGTGTATCTTGTGCTTCCGTGAAAAAACATGAATACGTGCCTTTGGATTATACACGGGAAGATGTACGCAACAATGAAATAAATCAAATATCTGCTTTGTTAAAGAAGGAACCCATAGAGGCTTTGTGGAGAAGTTATCTTCTGAAAGATTCTTCTCCCGCAGATGCTACAGGCGTTGCTGAGTTGTTTATCCAGTGCCAGGAAAAAGTGTATAGTTTATGTGAAAATTATGTCCAGGAAGAAAAATACTTGGATGCATTGCAGTGTGCTATGTCTCTGGAATCAGTGGGTTTTACTATTCCTGCCGATGCCGGATTTTCAAGAGCTTTTTTGGAAACTTCACTTTTAGAAAATGTACCGGGCAAAGACAAAAATACCACAGAGCAAGGGAGTGTTTCGTCCTATATAAGCGGTACTGTAACTATTTGGGTTGATTTAGGAATTCAGGTGCAAAAAGGGTTGGGATATGCCAGTCGTTCTATCGGATCTGGATTTTTCATCGATGAAAAAGGGTATATTGTTACAAATTACCATGTTATTCAAAGTGAAGTGGACCCAAAATATGAAGGCTATTCCCGACTGTATATAAAACTTTCTTCAAATCCGGAAGTACGAATTCCTGCACGGGTTGTGGGCTGGGATCCTTTGCTTGATTTGGCATTACTCAAAACTGAAGTTGATGCCCCATACGTGTTTTCTTTAGGTTCATCTTCCGATTTGGATGTAGGTGATAAAATTTATGCTATAGGTTCACCCTTAGGTTTAGAGTGGACTATGACCTCCGGCATTGTTTCTGCCGCTAATAGACAGCTTTTGTCCATGGGCCCCGTTATGCAAATAGATGCGGCCATTAATTCCGGTAATTCCGGTGGACCTATTATTGATAACGACGGTAGTGTTCAGGCTGTTGTTTTTGCAGGGATCATGGGACAGGATGGGTTGAATTTTGCGATTCCTGTAGAATATTTAAAGGCTGAATTGCCGATTTTGGCTGCGGGTGGTTTGAGAAATCACTCTTGGATAGGAGCTATGGGAAGAGATGTTACCAAAAACGAATTTACCGATTCTCCTCAGGGCTTGCTGACAGAATATGTCATGCCGGGAAGTAGTGCTTTCAGAGCCGGACTTAAGGTTGGAGATATTGTAACTGCCATAAACGGACAGCCTGTGACGGGAGTGGATTCATTTCATTTTGCTCTGTTACGTTTTGTTCCCGGGACTATCGCGGAACTTACTGTCTATTCTCAAGAGTCAAGTGAAGAAAAAAACATTTTGGTATATTTGGAAAAAAGACCGGAACAGCCGGGATACGAAATCTATCAGCGAGATGTGATAAGTAATTCCTTTTATCCGATTTTTGGTATGAAGCTGACACCGATTTCCGAGTCGGACAAAAAATATTCAGTTGCAGATATAAAAAGGGGAAGCATTGCCGACGAAACCGGATTTTCTCAGTTTGACCCCGTAGATGTGATGAAGGTACAAATTTCAGACAACAAAGACAGTATCAGTGCTCAAATATATACAAAAAAGAGAAAGAGTGGTTATTTTGAGGTCAATTTGGTTATTGCTGCTCCCCTAGACAGTCCTTATTTTTTCTAATACAATGGCGAAAACTCTTTTTTAGGACGTATATGACAGATTTATCTCATAAAAGAAATTTTTGTATTGTTGCTCATATTGATCACGGAAAGTCAACTCTTTCTGACAGACTAATACAAAAAGCTCAAATTATTGACGATCGCCAATTTCAAAATCAAATTTTAGATTCAATGGATATAGAAAGGGAGCGGGGGATTACTATAAAAAGTCAGGCTGTGACCATACCCTATAAAGCTGCCGATGGCGAACTGTATGAGTTAAATTTTGTCGATACTCCGGGACACGTAGATTTTTCTTATGAGGTGTCTCGGGCTATTGCTTCCTGTGAAGGAGCTTTGCTTTTGGTGGATGCGGCTCAGGGGGTTGAGTCTCAAACTTTGTCCAATATGTTTTTAGCCATGGAACATAATTTGGAAATTGTGCCTGTTATCAATAAAATCGATTTGCCCGCCGCTGATATTCCCGGCGTAAAGCATCAAATCGATCACGATTTAGGTTTGGATGGAGAAGAGGCTTTGCTAGTTTCTGCCAAAACCGGACAGGGAATAGATGAACTTTTTGAAGCAATCGTAACACGGTTTCCTGCTCCTACAGGAGATCCTTTAGGTAAGACAAGAGCTTTGATTTTTGACTGTCATTACGATCCTTATCGTGGGGTTATTGTCCATATCCGTATGATGGATGGTTCAATCAAACCCGGTCAAACTATAAAATTTATGAGTAACGGAACGGAATACAAGGTAGAATCTACCGGTATTTTCCGCATTAAACTCCAGGAAACCAAGGAACTGGTAGCCGGTGATGTAGGTTACATTATAGCCGGTATTAAAACTGTTTCCGATGTTCGGGTAGGAGATACCATTACTTTGGCAGAAGATCCTGCTGAAATGCCTTTACCGGGTTTTAAAGAGGTTAAACCTGTCGTATTTTCTTCGATTTATCCGATTGATTCTAACGACTATGAAGAGCTTCGGGACAGTATGGAAAAGCTGACTTTAAATGATGCTAGCTTGATTTATGAAAAAGACTCTTCTTTGGCTTTAGGACATGGCTTCCGGTGTGGTTTTTTGGGATTGCTTCACTTGGAGGTTATTCAGGAACGTTTGGAGCGAGACTACGACCAAGCTGTCATTTTTACGGCTCCTTCTGTACGGTATTTATTAAAACTTACCAATGGTGAAGAAAAATATATCGACAATCCTGCAGATTATCCCGATCAAGGACGAATTGCTGCGGCTCAGGAACCCTACATTAAAGCGTCGATTATTACCCCTGCAACCTACTTAGGTTCTATAATGTCACTTTGTACGGAAAAACGGGGCATTCAGACAAATATGCAGTACTTGGATGAAAAACGGGTGGAAATTACCTACGAAATGCCTTTAGCTGAGGTCCTTTTTGATTTTTACGACAGACTGAAAAGCTACAGTCGGGGATATGCATCCTTCGACTATGAAGTGATTGGATATCAACCGACAGAATTAGTTAAAATCGATATATTAATCAACGGGAAAAGCGTGGATGCTTTGGCTCAGTTGTCTTTTAAAGGTAATGCCTACGAAAGAGCTCGCCATGTCTGTTCTCAGTTGAAGGAAGAAATCAGTCGTCAGCAATTTAAAATAGCCATTCAGGGAGCAATCGGTAGTCAGATTATTGCCCGAGAGACGGTTAATGCTCTAAGAAAAGATGTTTTGGCCAAGTGTTACGGCGGTGATATAACCAGAAAGCGCAAACTTTTGGAAAAACAGAAAGAGGGTAAAAAAAGGATGAAAATGGTGGGAGATGTGGAACTTCCTCAGTCAGCCTTTTTAGCCGTACTGAAAACAAAAGAGGAATAGCTTTCGTCAATTTGTTGTAAGTTAAAGAGACTGTGTAGACTATTATTTGGATGTTTTTGTTTGGAGAAGTCTGTCTAGCAAGTTTTCTCCTAGCGTAATGTCTTTTAAGAAAAAGTCTATCTCTGCCCGTACACGTTTCAAAAAGGAAATTTCAAGACTTGCTTTGTGACCATCGGGAAAATGAAGGTATAAATAATCCATAGACTCCAACAATGCAAACAGTTGTTTTTTATCGAGGTTTCCGGTGGTTAGGCCTTGCCGTAATTTTATAAGTTTTTCTTTTTCTTCACAGTACAATTGTTTAACCGTTTCAGGAGATGGGTAGTCGTTTGGGGCAACGGTTTTTGCCACTGGGATGATGTTGTTTGTTTGTGATCGGTGTATGTATTCTTCAAAGTATTCCAGAGAAACTTTTTTTATTCCTAGGGGCAGTCCTTGGTGTGCCATATTAAAAAGATTTTTTTCTTGTGAAAAATTATCCTTGAAAATGGCACTGTAATACATGAGTGTTTTTGTTGTTAAAACGGTGTTGCCATCCTGGGGTTTTTCATAAAATCCAGAGTAAAAATTTGTACCTATGGAAGTAGGATGTAATCGTGTAACATTTCGTAATTGAGCATTGATGGGAAAACTGTTTGTACAATGGGTTTTTCCCGGAGAAAAAGAAAAATCCAAACCGGAAATAAAAATGGGAATAGTGGCATTTTTTCGTAAATATACGGCCAGTTTTGTGGCAGCGATCCCGACAGAGCCCAGTGGGGGAATAATAAAAGGAAGTATTTTTTTAGCGGCCAAGTGTTGAAAAAAATTGGTTGAAGCAAATTCTGAAAGAAAAAAGGAATTTGTCCCTCCCGTACAGTTTGTTTCAAGTGGCGAGAGACTTGTATCTCCATGTAAAACGGAGGGACGGGAAATCAAATCTGCTGCTATGTGAATTTTCTTTTGAATACTGTTACAATAAGCTTGCTGGATTGCATATTGGCATTCTAAAGTAACACATATATCGGGCACTATGTTATGGGCAATCAAAGGACTGAGAGCTGCATCTACGGAAATAATATATATTGCGTTTCTAACCTGGGGATTTTTTGCAATGTGTTCAATAGTTTCATCCGCACTGGGACCTGCTCCTATAACTACAATACTTTTTTCTACAGACTGAGGTAATAATTTTTCAGAGAAGGGTAAAAGGGCTAAGTTTCTAAAAAAGTTTCTGTGGAAAAGCCGTGCCATTTTTACAAGAGTCATTCTGTTTTGCCAAAAAGTTGTAATTGCAAGTTGAGTTATGTTATGGATTTCTTGATATTTTTGAGAAGAAAACGCTACTGAACCGGATAGATCCAAGCGGAGACATCTTTTAAAACTTCCCGGAGGTGGAATGGAAATACCATTTTCTGCATGTTGATTTTTTTTTGATAATAGTTCGTAAAGCTGAGATACCGTACGGGGACCAATAAATGCTGTATCTTCCCCTATGAGGTTCCAATCGTACAACGGTAAAAGGCTTTCATCTGTTTCCACAACCAGAAGAAATGAACTTTCCGGCAACTTTGCTTTCAGAAGGGATATTCCGTAGCCCAAAATAGGCGAAAAGCATAAAACCAGTGTGTGGGGTAATATATTAACGGTACTAACCAGCTTTTCTATTGCATTTTGAGGATTATATGCAGAGTACAAATATCTGTTACGGTATATAACAGACAAGCCCTGTCTCGTTTCCACCAGACAAGGCTTGTTTTCTTCTGTTGTTTGAGTCATCTGTAGGCTTTATGGGTTGTATCAGAAACCCATGATATATTTATAAAAGACCTGTAAGAAGTTGTTTTCCAATTTGTCGCTAGACATAATGCTGTTTTGTACACTTGACTGGTCAAAATATGTACTGTACATGGCAAAGGTAGATGCCGTGTTTTCTGCGGAAACAGTGTTGTCTTCCTGAGTATACTGCAACACAACAACATTATCGTTAAGCACCATGGGACTTGAAATTTCGTTCAGCTTCATGGAAAAAATAGTCTTTAGGAAATTTTCATTTTGTTCTGCATTAACCATGGAACCATCCGCAGCCTGCAAAGAAGTAAGTACGGGAGAATTTCCGTAGTTTAATGCAAAGGGAGGAATATCGACTGGGGTGATATTAAACTGAGTACAAGCTTCGGCAAAGCTCGAGGTAGAAGCAGCTGTCCAAAAATCTTTGGCAATATTCAAAAAGTAATCTTCAATGATACCTTTTTCGTTGGCGCTCATATAGGAACGAACAGCTGCCAAGGTGTCGGCGTCTGTCATGTCGGCCGGTGTAGGTGCAGTGTTATTTTTGAAAATGGCATATCCATTTTGAGTTTGCATAACTTCACTTATTTGACCTGCAGGTAAATTTTGAAGTGCGGTCAAAGAAGTTGCATCTGTGAGTATGTTTTGCAATTGATGTTTATAAGCACTGGTGAGTTTTCCGTCTGTACCACTGTAGTAGTTTGTAGAATATTCGGTAACTGCATCCTCAAAAACAAGTTCATTATTCTTGATTCTGCCCAAAACTGTTTCTGCAGTTGTTGCATCGGCAACTGAAATTACACTCATATCATAACGGGTAAACAAATCTTTATTTGATTCACCCCATTTTGCAACTTCTGTATCAGGATAGTCTAGTAAACTGAAGGAGGCAAGAGAAAACCCTCGTTTATTTGTATCCATCATCGAAACAAAGTTTTTTTCAGCAGAGGGGGATTTTAAACCATACATAGTATATGTTCCCAATTTTTCTGTCTGAGAACCGAAGACATCTTCTGTGTAGCGCTGGAAAATCAAATTGTCTTCCATTGCATTTCGTAATTCGATTTTTGTACTGTCAGGCGTATCGTTAAAAATCTTGGGAGAATAGACGCCATTTGTATCATAGAAATAAGGTAACATTGCTCTGTCTACCTGAGGAGCAGGAACTACATAACCGCTTTTTTCCACAGCGGAAGAAAATGCAATGTTTAACACAGAACCTGTGAAGGCTGAATTAAAAATGTCAAAGTATGCGTTCTGGACATTTGCAGACCCCACCTGATCTGAATACATTTGAACCAAATTGGTAAAATAGGATCCTTGTTTGTATTCAATAGGTTTTTTGTCGTAGTAGCCAAAAGGAGGAATCTCATTTCCTGCAGATTGAACCATAGCAGGAATAAAAATAAAAGAAATCGCTGCCAATACTAAAATAAGGATAGAACCTACATTAATAAGAATTTTTTTTGCAGATGATTTTCCCTTAAACTTTTCTGTTTCTTTCATAATGAATATTTTCCTTCATATTGTATATAATGTAGCTTTTGATATTATCACGGCTCTTGTTTTTCGTCAATGTAAACAAAAAAGGGAAAAAATAAAAAAACACAAAAAATTTTTAAAAAAAAATGTTTTTTTGTGTTGACAAAAAAGTGTCATATATGATATCCTACGACACGTCAGCAAGCGACGCCCTGATAGAGCGTTGAAAAGCGTTGAAGAGCTTTGAAAATGACGAGGTTTGCTGACACCCAATGAAAGTTAGGGATGTTCTTAAAAAGAAAAAGGGAAGGGAAGAAAAGACAAGTAGTTTTTTTTAGAAAAACGAACAGTCAGCATAAGGAAAGCGTAACAGTTGAGAAAAAAAACTCAACAAAGACCCGTTAACTCAGGCAGTTGAGTTAACAGATTCCTAAAGAAGAGAAGGAATCGAACTAGTAATGAAAATCATTAGCCCAATGAGGCTTATGAATAAATCATGGAGAGTTTGATCCTGGCTCAGAACGAACGCTGGCGGCGCGTCTTAAG
>JAHLFV010000137.1 GCA_018883625.1 Candidatus Treponema excrementipullorum | reverse complement strand
CTTATACATAAGGAGCAACAACTTATATTTCATGTACGGAAAAATCAAAAAAATCTTTAGGGGATTATGCAAAATTTCTATCCAAATTTCGTTGCCCTTTTCAAAAGTTTTATCGGAAACTCTTTTTGAGCGCTTGGCAAAAATATTGATTATATCTCGGTAGTATACAAAGGTACTGGAAGCAAATCTGTTTCTGTTATTATAAGGCCATGTGACCTTACCGGGAATGCCATCACCCAACAACACTACGGAAGGAGAGGATTTGTACATAGCCAAAACAATCTGTGATTCTACATTTTTTGGATAATATCCTACGTATCGGCCTACTAACCGTATATTGCTGAAAGTGGCATGAACATTTTTCTCTGCCTGACTTAAAGCTCCTTTCCTTCCTCCGAATAAATACAGGGTTTTATAGTTGTTATCCAAAATGGAAAGGAGAAAAATAATGGCAGTAAAGGGGTTATAACGAAGAGGAACTGGCAATCCTAATTTTGCAGCACCTTTTAGTAGACTTTTTGAAGTCGGTAAGACCAGTGTTGCGTTTTTTATGCACTCTCCGAATTTTCCGTTTTTATGAGCTTTTAGAAAATCCCATACAGAAAGAAATACTATGGATTTTGTTCCGGGTTTGTTTAGCAGATCTAAAATTTCCTTTTCTACATTTTCCTGAGACAAAATATCAATAGGGATATCTAATAAATGGATTCTTTCAATTGCCATGTATCATACTCCGTCAATAAATTCTGCAAAACAGCCAAGCCGTATAAAGCCGCTGTTTCTGCCCGTAATATATTTGTTCTAAAATGAATGGGTATAAAACCCTTTGATTCCATCAAGGCAAGCTCCTCCCTGCTGATGCCTCCCTCGCAACCGGCAACAAGAGCACACTGTCTCTTATCTTCTGCCCCATCCTTCAAGTAAGAAACTATTCCTTGGTGAAAGGTTTTGCTTCCCCCCACTTCCTCGTACAAAACAAAGCCTTTTCCTCTAGGTGCCATCTCTTCCCATGTCTGTAAGGCTTTCTCCAGAGAACAGGGAGACAAAACCTGCGTATCCCTGGGAGAACCGCTTTGTTGCCGGGCTTCTCGGACGATTCGCCGCCATCGCTCTTTGCGGTCAGCGGAATCTACTTGAACGGAAAAAGCACTTTGTACCGGTACTATGTAAGAAACTCCTACTTCTGTGGCCTGTCGGATAATGAGATCCATCTTTTGTGCTTTAGCAACGAATTGAAATAGCCAAATTTCGTCCCCGGCTTCTTCCCGGTCTATTTCCAAAGCAGAAACACCCCTCTCTGTCGTTTCTTCTCTGTCAGAAAGCCGAAGCTCAATAAATTTATTCCCGATTTCCCACACTTCCATATTCACAAGGCTCCCGTCGGGAAATCGGACAGGTAAAACATCCCCCTGCCGTAAACGCAAAACAGTACTCAGATACCTGTAATCTTTACCTTGCAAGCGGAGTCTTCCCTTGGAGTCTGGAAGAAAAGGAGCTACAAACTGTCGCATACTCTGATACGATTATTGCTCTTCAGAAGAAGTATTTTCTGCCATTTCCAATTCAGCTTCTTCCTGTAGTTCTTTTAAGGTTTTGGACTGAGCTACTTTTTCTGCAAAGTTTTCATCCTTGATTACTTCCAAAGCAGCATTTAACTGTATGTCAAAATCCAAATCGTAAAGCCGCGGTTCCCGATACTTATCGGATTCCAACCGAATGAGACGGCGTAACAAAGATTTTTCCATGGGATACTTACTGTACAGTTCATCGGCTAAGGCAGCTATCTCTTTTTCACTGATATCTGCAGAAGTGACCTTTTGAGAAAGGACTCCGTCCTCCATTAACTTCTGGTAAGACTCTTCTTCCTGTTCCGTCAATTCAGGAAACAGCACTTCCAAATCCGGCGGAATACCGATTTTATCAATATTGGTATCACTGGGGGTATAATACCGGGCAATGGTCAGTTTAATTCCGTCTGTGTTGGACAAGGGGATAGGATTCTGTACAGAACCTTTTCCGTAAGTCCGTTCTCCCACTAAATAGGCCAAATGATTGTCTTTCAAAGCCCCGGCAAGAATTTCCGAAGCACTGGCAGAAGCCCGATTGATCAACACCACAATGGGGATTCCTTTAGGCATAGTTGTATTCTTCTTAGTTGCAGTGAAAACAGAATTTTCGTATACCACACGACTTTTCGTAGATACGATGGGGCCTGCATCGATAAATTTATCTGCTACATCCACAACGCTGGTGATCAAACCGCCGGGATTGTTTCGTAAATCAATAATCAGACCTTTAAAATCCTGTGCAATAAAGCTGTCTAACGCTTCTTGTACCCGCTCCGGGGTTAACGGAGTAAACTCAATTATTTTCAGATACCCGATATCGTTAATCATGCTGTATTTAACGGTAGGTACTTCGATGAGAGCCCGCTCCAAAGTTACCGGGAACTCCATATTTTCCCCTCTACGAATAACTAAATCCACAGGAGAACCGATTTCTCCCCGAAGAATATTCAACACTTCGTCCATGGTAATGGTAGAAGTATCCACACCGTCAATTTTAATAATTTTATCCCCCGGCTGTATACCGGCTAAATATCCCGGCGTTCCCTCCATCGGATAGGAAACTTCCACATAAGCCGGATTGTCGGCAGAAGACTCAATAGCTTTTGTGATAGTAAGCCCCACACCGCCAAAATTACCGGAAGTAGTGTCGCTGATACTGCGGGATAAAGACAAATCCATGTATGTTGTATAGGGATCCCCGAAGGCGTTCATAAGACCTTCCATTGCTCCCTGATAGAGAATTTCGGGATCTACTTCATCTACATAGTTTCTGTGAACAAAGTCAAAAACATTGCTTAAAAGCTGAATATACTCCCGTCGTTTTATGTCGTAGTCGTTGGAAGAAGAGGGAGCTGTTTGAGAAAAAACACTGACTCCAGGCAAAAATACCAAAATCAGCACAACTAACATCAGAGCAAGAGGGCCTGACCAAGATTTTTTTAAAGTAGTATTCGAATCGAACATGCTAGTATTGTACTTTCCTAAAAAACTTTGTCAAGCATTAAAATTCTGCTGTTGTGGAGTATAGTTTTTATCACAGATTTTTTCTGAGACACCCCCTACTCGGTTGTACCATAAGGCTTTCAGTCTGGATACTGAAGGAATTCCTCCCGTATGTTGTAGAGCGTGTTTTCCAAAAATCGTTTTGCCAGCCATTGAGCCATGGGTAAGTTCATATCCAAATAGTTGCCACAGTCTTTGGCGCAGGCACCGGGAATGTCTCCCTGAAAATCCCGGATAAACTCATACATTTCCGTCAACAGAGGCACAATATCTTTTGACCGATACGTTCCTTTTAACAGCAGATAAAAACCAGTTCGACATCCCATAGGGCCAAAATACAGTATTTTTTCTCCAAAATCTTTATGATTCCGCAAAAAAGTGGCTCCTAAATGTTCTATAGCGTGAATTTCCGCAGTATTTATTACCGGCTCTCTGTTGGGAGCTGTCATTCGGATATCAAAGGTTGTCACAACTTCTGATCCTACTACATCCTCCCGAGACACATAAACCCCCGGATTTAGCGTTAAATGATTTACCGTAAAACTTGCAATTTTTTCCATAAATGCAGGTGCTCCTTGCCTTTTAAGATACAGTATGATAGCACAAAAAGAAACAGTTATACATATTTTTCCCATGTTGTGGAAAAAAAAACAAAAGCTTGCTATACTATGGAAAAATTTGAAGTCATTTTTAAGGAGACTTTTAATGAAAAAACACCTTATCATTCTATTGTGTTTGATTTTTTCAGCTACTTTGTTTGCCCAACAGCATACAAGTGTACCCCTAACCGATCCTGTGTACTACGTTATAGAACAGGCTGAGTTAAAAGGTTTGTGTTCTCCTCAGGGAACAGCAAAACCTTACTCTCAACAGAAAATTAAAACGATAATATACGAGATTTTTGAAACAGACAGCAATTTGCCTAAGTCTGTCCTTACTGATACAGAAAAGAAGATTTTACAAAATGTTTTGGATTCTTTTGAAAAAGAAGAAGGAATAGATTGGCTTACAGGTGAATATCACTTTGAAAAAGAAACTCCTTCCGGTTTTGGAATTACTTTTGATGCAGGAGCATACTGGGAATCCATAGGTTCTGTGGGAGTAATTGCAGAAAACCAAGAGTTCGTTTGGGGAACAGACAACTGGGGATCCGTATACCTTACCGGCGACATGGGAAATAATTTTTCTTGGAACATTACCGGTAGTGCCGGAATGGTAGCTGCCCCCAGAGATGAACTAGGGAAAAAGCGCCCCTATTGGGGACATGAAGACGATACTGTAGGGGAAAGCAAAGTGCCTAATAAGGAATACACAGTATACAGTGAACCCCTCGGATTTTTTCCCTATACTTTTGAAAAACGCTGGGACAGTTCAGTATTTGTAATGAGCAACTTACGGAGTTACAATAACTGGCCTCAAGGAATCGCTTTCGGTTACAATATTATTTCCGAAATGTCTCTTTCCTTTTTAGATGACACTGTTTATATCCGTAGCGGCAGACTTCCCAGAGACTGGGGTTCTCCTGTTTTAGGAAGCAGTTTGGTATACAACGCTGCTGCCAGACCGTTCTTGGGCATTGAGGCTACTTTTGCCCCCCTTTCTTGGCTCAGATTTTCCACTCTTGCAGGAATTTTGGAATATTATAATACCGAGGGATTAAAAACTTCCGCAGATATTTTCCAAAACGCATTTTCTATAGGTATGGTAGAGTTAAATTACAAAAACTACGTAAATTTTAATTTCGGTTCCACTTCCGTTTGGCCCAAGCGTTTTGAATTCGGTTATATGTTTCCTCTGCTGAGTAAGTTTTTCTACCAAAATAATGTGGGTGACTTTGACAATGTAGCGTTATTTGCAAATCTGTCTGCCGGTTATCCCAAAATCGGAAAACTGTGGTTATCTGTTTTCCTTGATGAAGCCGATTTTACTTCTGAGGATTTCTTCCACAGAGACAGAAACATGTATGCTTATCAAGCCGGAGTTACAGCACCTCTTCCCTTCTTGGCTTTTTCCAATGTAACTGCCCAATACACCAAAATTGAGCCTTACACCTACACCCATCCCAAAACACAGACTCCCTGGTACGGAGAAAAGTACATGGAGACCGCTTACGTAAACAACGGAGAATCTTTGGGTTACTACTTACCACCTAACTCCGATGAAATTAAACTCCGTTTGGAAACCATGCCCTCTGTTGATTCAAAAACTCATTTCCAGTACCAACTTATCCGACACGGTGCCGATTACGGTAGCAAAGCCGTAGACGGCAGTTCCCTTAACTCCGAAATGGATTATGGAAAAATCAATGATGGTAACCCAGCAAGAGAAAAGCACTTTCTCCATGACGGTGCTTATCAGTGGCAACATGTAATAAAATTGGGCGGAGAGTATGATTTTTCCGGTCTTAATGTTTCTGTAAAACTTTTTGGTGATATTGGTGTAGTTTATTCTTACTTCACTGATGTGGAAGGTGCTGCTAATACAGGAAGAAAAGAAAATTACAAAATAATCAATACTTCCGAGTACCCCATACAAACAAGAGTTCTTGCAACTTTAGGTGTAAGAATTTATCCCTAACATCCCTATAGTGTAACGGATTTAAGTTAAGGCTGTCCCCAAAGTACGGGGCAGCCCCTTTTTTACGTAAAGTGAGTACCTATCATAGTTTTTGTAATCCCAGCAGACATATAAAGTCAGAAAAAAATTGAATCAGCCCAATACGTAAACTTAAAATTGGCCCGATATGCAGATTTAAAATCGGCCCGATACGTAAATTTAAAATCGGCCCGATATGCAGATTTAAAATCGGCCCAATACAGAAATTCTACGATTACTCTACGACTCTCTGTACCATATTATTATTCCGGAACACGAACCCAGTAATCCCGTCTGCTTTTATACACATACAGACTGTCCCTTAGACTAAAACAACGGTTTGTGATACAATCCTTGCCATGGAAAAGATATCCTTAATTGTAGAAGGCGGTGGAATGAGAGGTCTCTATGCTGCCGGAGTAATGGATTGTTTTATCCGTGAAAACCTTTATTGGAACAATATATACGGAGTAAGTGCCGGAGCATGTCACGCCCTTTCTTACGTTTCAAAACAATTTGACCGTTCCCGCAGGGTTACGGTGGACTACGTGAGAAACAAAAAATATTCGGGACTTTACTGTCTTTTACGTTATGGAACATACTTTGGCTACAAATATATTTTCCATGAAATACCGGAAAAAGAAGCAGTGGATTGGGACACTTTTTTCAAAAATCAAAATGAAGACAGAAAATTTTTTATCACCGTAACAAACGCCCAAACAGGAAAACCTGCATATATTAATCCCAAAACCAAAGAAGATGTTCTCTGGTGGTTACAGGCTTCTTCTTCTCTGCCCATTATAGGAAAGCCGGTCTCCATAGACGGAGAATTATGGTTTGACGGAGGCATTTCCGACTCGATTCCGATTTTACAAGCTCAGAAAGACGGACATACAAAGCATATTATTATACTAACACAACCCCAAGGATATCAAAAGAAACCGGTGTCTTCTCAAACAGAAACGATGCTCAAATTTATGTATAAAAAATATCCTGCACTTATCAAAACAAACTTGGAACGGTGGCAAAAATACAATCAAACCCTGCAACATATAGAAGAGTTGGAAAAGCAACAAAAAGCTTTTGTATTCAGACCTTCCCAAGAAGTTGTTGTTGACCGACTTTCCAAAGACAAAGTAGCAATTCAAAAACTCTATGAAGCCGGTTATCAAGACGCTTGTAATAAGCTCCAAGATTTATTAAATTTTACCAACAAGTAGATAATTTCGGTAAAAAGGTGCCCCATGAATGTAGACGCATTGATTACAAATATTTTGGAATCCTACAAAGACGAAGGATGTATAAACTTAGAAGATGCTCATAATTTTCCCAATAGGCAAAACGTTATCGATGTTTTACAGGAAATTTTGACCTTATTGTTTCCCGGTTTCAGGACTATGGAACAATTCGATCAAGATAACCTTCCCTACATTACCGGAATGCGAGTAAACAGAATTATTGCCGGTTTGACAAAAGAAATTCAAAAGTCGATTCTTTATATTTGCAATATCAAAGGTATCGGAAAAACAGCCTGTGCAAAACTGGCAGAAACTCCAAGTCTTTCCCTTATAGAAGCTATTCCAGAAATACGACGGAAAGTAATTTTAGATGTCCGGGCAGCTTTACGGGAAGATCCTGCAGCCAACAATATGGAAGAAATTATTCTTTCATACCCAGGGGCGGAAGCTGTTGCAGTGTACAGAATAGCCCACTTTCTTCACACCAGCGGCGTTCCCGTCATCCCCCGCATTATGAGTGAGTACATTCATGGACGTACAGGTATAGATATTCATCCCGGAGCCACTATCGGCGAATCTTTTTTTATCGACCACGGTACCGGTGTTGTAATCGGCGAGACAACAATTATCGGTAATAATGTTAAAATTTACCAAGGAGTAACGCTGGGAGCTCTCAGTGTAAAAAAGTCGGAACAATCTGTAAAACGACACCCCACTATCGAAGACAATGTGACGATTTATGCCGGAGCTACAATTTTGGGCGGAAAAACCGTCATCGGGGCAGGCAGTATCATCGGAGGAAATACTTGGGTTACAAAATCCGTTCCTCGGGGAAGTGTTATCACTATCAGTTAACCTTCTTCTCTATTTATCACTTGAGCTCATATTTCCAAAGCACGGTACCTTTTCGGCTCTTCGTGTCTCCCTCATATAGGTGTACAGATATTGTGTCTATTTTCTCATAACTTCCATACAACTTTTCTTGACGGATTGAATATTCTCTTATAAAATCAAATTTACAAGGGTACAAGTATGAAAACAATAACGATTTGTATGGGAAGCTCCTGTTTTACTAAAGGGAATGGAGATAATGCAGAATTTATTCAAAATTATCTGGCTATGCATTATCCGGGCGAAACTATTGAAATTCGTGGATGTCTCTGTGAAGGAGAGTGTAAAAAGGGTCCCAATATACGGGTTGGCGACAAACTTTACACAGAAGTTTCATTAGAAATGTTGCCGGATATTATTGAAGAAGCAGTAAGATCCGAATGAATACATACTTTCTATCTAGTCAGGAGTCAAAATGAATCAGTATTATCCTATATATACAGAAGTAACAGAGTGTCAGGATTGTTATAAGTGTATCCGTCACTGTCCGGTAAAAGCCATTCGTGTAGAAAACAGCCACGCAAAAATTATTCCAGAACTCTGTGTTTTCTGCGGAGACTGTGTTATAGACTGTCCTTCCCATGCAAAACATATTCGAGACGATATTGCAAAGGCAAAACATCTGCTTTCACAAAAAAAGAAAGTTTACGTCTCTTTAGCCCCCTCATTTACCTCTGAATTTACTGATTATACAAAAGAACAACTTATCGCAGCCATAAAAAATCTAGGTTTTTATGCCGTTTCAGAAACCGCATTGGGAGCAGACTTGGTTTCTGCCCAGTTAGCAGAGGATTTACAAAAGGCTCAAAAAGATGCTCAGGGACAAAAACTCTTTTTATCTTCAGCCTGTCCCGCCGTTGTAGAGTATATTAAATATTATCAACCGGAATTGGCCCACTGTATTACAGACAGAGCCTCTCCTCTTTTAGCCCACGCCCGATATCTGAAAAAACTTTTCGGTAGCGATATCGGTATTGTTTTTATCGGACCATGTATAGCTAAAAAACGGGAAGCAGACACTTGGGATGAAGTGGATGTATCTCTCACATATCAAGAGCTGAGAAAATGGTTTGTAGCAGAGGGGACACGCCCCGACACAGCCATACCTTTCGGTAAAGAAAATGAACAGACATTTGTACCACGAAGAGCCGCAAAAGGTAGCCTCTACCCCATTGACGGCGGTATGATTGAATCTTGTAAAGCATACAATAACTTTTCAGGAATCAGATCCATGGTCGTATCAGGTATGGAAGAAGTTCGCCACGCCTTGGAAGGATTTGACATAACCGCTTTAAAAAAACCGCTATTCATAGAACTGTTAGCCTGCGCCGGGGGATGTATTAATGGTCCCGGAACAACGAACAAAGATTCTGGAACGTACCGCCGTCTTTTGGTGGAAAATTATGCAGAAACGGCTGACGAAGTTTTGGATAGTGAAACGCTGAATAATAAACCGGCTTTGGAGGGAACGTTGCCCGGTGAAGCCCATAAGCGACCGCCTTACAGAGAAGAAGAAATTAAAAACGCACTGCGTAGCGTAGGTAAGTACACTGTAGCCGATGAGTTAAATTGTGCCAGTTGCGGATATGATACCTGCCGTGAATTTGCCGAAGCCATTTTGGAAAATCGGGCAGAAAAAACCATGTGTGTATCCTATATGCGAAAATTGGCACAAAAAAAAGCAAACGGTTTGATAAAAGCTATCCCCAATGGGGTTGTCATTGTAGACAAGGATTTGAAAATCGTTGAGTGCAACAAAAACTTTGCAAAACTTATGGGACAAGATGCCGTTGATATGTATGAAGCAAAACCAGGGCTTGAGGGTGCTGATTTAACAAAATTCTCAAAGATTTCCCAATTCTTCTCCGACGTGTTACGAGCCAACGGTCCTACGATCATAGAAAAAGATGTTCGGGAAGGCAAAAAAATCTTGCATATTTCGATTTTTGAAATTGAAAAAGAAGAAATCGCCGCCGGTGTTATAGAAGATGTTACGGTCCCTCAGAATCAAAAGAAGAGAACGGTGTCTCAGGCTCAGAAAATTATAGACAAAAATCTTTCTGTAGTACAAAAAATAGCCTTTTTGCTGGGTGAAAACGCAGCAGAAACAGAGTCTATGCTTAATTCAATTATAGATTCCTACGGTGATGACGAGGAAGATAGATAATGATTCCCACTTACAGTACAGAAAAACCTCAAGGTAAAGAACAAAATACGGAAACTTTCGTAGAAGTCGGTTACTTTCAACTTTGTAAGTACAACCAAAAAACGGAAGGAGATGTGTTTCTTTCCCAAAAAAATCCCGCCGACGGTAGAGTCATCACTACTCTTTCCGATGGATTGGGTTCGGGAGTTAAAGCCGGAGTTTTGGCAACTCTGACAGCCACCATGGCAACAAAATTTATTGCCAACGATATTCCCATCAGACGGGCAGCAGAAATAATCATGAATACCTTGCCGGTGTGTAAACAGCGGGGAATAAGTTATGCCACCTTTACTTTGGTAGACATTGCCCCTAACTCCACGGTTCGTATCATGGAGTATGATAACCCACCTTACATTCTTGTCCGGCAAGAAACGGTGGTGGAGCCTATAAAAGATATCACCCCCATTGAACGGAAGAATAAAAAAACGGCTCCCAAAAAAGAATCCTTTTTACAGTACTCAAAATATGAAGCCCGGCCCGGCGACAGACTGATTTTCTTTTCCGACGGTGTGACCCAATCAGGTATGGGAACCCCTTGTTTTCCCTTTGGATGGGGTTCCAACAACGTACAGGAATTTATTTTGGATAAAATTCGCTGTTACAAAGACATCAGTGCCCGAGACTTGGCTCGTTCCGTGGTACAAGAAGCTTCCATGTATGACGGATATACCCCAAAGGATGATATTACTTGCGGAGTGGTGTATTTCCGAAATCCTCGGGATATGTTGGTTATGACTGGTCCTCCTGTCCATCCCGAAAATGATTCCGAAATTGCCCGCATATTTTCTCTCTTTGACGGCCACAAGGTTATATGTGGAGGAACTACGGCTAACATCCTTTCCAGAGAGTTGAATCGACCAATCAAAGTCAGCTTGAAAGACTTTGATCCCAAAGTCCCCCCCTCTTCGTCCATGGAAGGTGCCGATATGGTAACAGAGGGTATC
>JAHLFV010000136.1 GCA_018883625.1 Candidatus Treponema excrementipullorum | reverse complement strand
TCGCCGCCGCCGCTTTGGTAAAAGCCCTCAAACTTGACGATACGGAATTGAAAGACTGTAAATACTATCCCTACGATATGGCTCATTTCTGTTAGGGATTGATTCGGAAAATCGGAAAACTTCATTCGGTTGTGTCGGAAGCGGTCCGGTATCGACATGAACAGCATAAGACCACCGCGTGAAAGCGGAGTGTTGGCCGTCATACCGTTGCACCCATTCGATATGATGGCTGAGTTCCTTAGGAGTCGGAATGAAATATAAAGAAGACGATCAACATGAAGAATCTGCCCAATCCGCTGATACAAAAGCTTTTCTTAAACTGGTAGATGCAATGTTCATTACAGGCAAAAGGGGAGAAGCCGAAATATCCGATACATTTGAATTTCATTTTGAGGAATCGGACAACGACGAAATACGGATTTTCGAAAAAATAACCTTTCCATTGTTGGATGAAGCGGAACGTATGCCTTTGTATTACTGTATCGTCATAAAAAAAGCGTGGATTTCCCGGATTATCACCACACTGAGAACCCTTCCTTTTGAGGATTACGACATCAACTTTCCGGAAGGGATTTGGAACAGACATATCGTTCACGAATATGAAGAATGTCAAGTCAATCTGGAGTTTTTACCATCTGCCAAAGATTATGCGACCCTTCAAATAATGCCCATATGGAAGGAACCGAAGGAAAAAACGACACGGTTTATTGAAATACCATATCTACCCTGGGATAAAAGCAGGTTAATGGCGGAATTTATCGAACCTGTTTTGGTTGAATTGGCACAATTCCTTACCGAAGAAGAAAGAACACAACTTCCGCCTCCCTGGAGGGAAAACAAAAAACAGAACATCATTTTTGCCGATAAGGAAAGCGGTTCCCTCAATTTTTTCAAAGCAATGACCGGTATAACACAATACGGACTGGCAGAAAAAGAATACCTGATCAGTAAGGGCGGGAATGTTCATTTCGAATTTTATTTTGAGGAAAAAGCTGACAATGAAGAATTAAATGATGACGAGTTGGAAATCAATGCAAAGCGAACAGATTCATTCGGCAGGGGACAATGGGAAAGTATTATCATAAAAAAAGCGTGGATACCTTTGATCATTACCACACTAAGAAATGCCACTATCGACGATTATAACACCCCGCAAACTCTCGTATATGAATACGGTTACTGTAATTTAAGTTTTATTATAAATGTAGTACCCTTTGATTATTCCTATATCAAAATTTATCCTGTCTGGAAAAATGAAAATAAGAGTTCATGGAATATTGAAATACCCTATGTATCCCGGAAAGAAACAAAATTAATGTCGGAATTTATAGAGCCGTTTCTGGTTGCATTGTCGCAGTTTCTCACGGAAGAAGAAAGGGGTAAACTGTCGCCCCCCTGGAGTGTCAACGAAAAGAAAGAACTCTGTCAAAGACCTTGGGGGGATCTTCCTTTCTGGTTCGGGGTATGGCTCGAAGGCAAAGATTGGTATGCAGGCGAAACCGATAAGTCGGACGACGAATCGATAGTAGCCAAAATAGAGAAGATAACAAAATATCAAAGCAAAAAAACTCTGAATGCCGATTTTGAATACAGCTTCGAGGAATTAGATAACGATGAATTACGGATTAACGGAAAAAGAACCGGTACATTCGGCGGCGGGCAGCAGAAAAGTATTGTTATACAAAAAAACCGGATACCCTGGATAATAAGCACATTGAGAAATCTTAGTGTTGATAATTATCAAACAGGAGTTGAAAGCATCATAAATAAATGGGGAACGTGCCAATTAACATTAAGTATCTGTCCTATAGGGGATGGGTATTCCTATATAAAAATATTTCCCATGTGGAAGGATGAAAAGAAGATATCGCCGGCACTTGAAATACCTTATTTTCCTTGGCATGCAAAAAATGAGCAGAGTTATACCCTGACATCAAAGTGGCGTTATACCCGTTTCGAATTTAATTTTGAAGAATCGGACAACGACTTGAAAATCATGTCGGAATTTATAGAACCCTTCTTAGTGGCCTTGTCACAATTTCTTCCGGAAGAAGAACGGAAAAAACTTCCCACGCCCTGGAGTCCCAAAGGCGAACTACGAATCAACACCAGAACCGGCAGCCGTTTCGGTACCGGGTCATGGCAGTCGTGGGATAGTGTTGTCATCAAAAAAGAGTGGATACCCTGGATAATAACCACTTTGAGGAATCTTACCTACAGAGATTACTGCTTGGGGGAGCAAGATTATATAGAATGTGAGTATGAAGACTGCACACTGATTATATCGTTGTACATATTTGAGAAAGGCGGTTCATTTATTAAAATAGGACGCTTGTGGAAGGATGAGAAACGGTGGACATCGGCAATTGAAATACCTTATGATCACTCAGCCGGGAATAAAGCGAAACTCATGTCGGAGTTTATAGAGCCCTTTTTAGTTGAACTGTCGCAATTTCTTACGGAGGAGGAGCGGGAAAAACTTCCGCCCCGGGTAAGAATGATGAGGGATAAAGTCAAACCCCAGGAATATTTTGACGAAAGATTCAAGAAAGATTCCCAAAAGCTGAAAGAAATACTGCAAACGTATCATCATAATATTGAGACTGATGAACATCAGGCAGAATCGGACATAAGAGCGTTTAAATATCAAATATATACTTATGCATTTTACAAATTTTATACAGGATATTCCTTAGGGCTTGGTATGCATGAGCTGCTTCCCGAAGTAGACCTGATTTTGCGTCATTTGATAGACGCACAGGACGGCAATGATAATTATGAAGATATGGAAACTGTTCTGTACTTGATTATGCTTTTTAACAGGACTGAATTTCTGGATGACTATCGAAAATTGTTACAAAAATCGGAACAGCAGGATTTTTATCTGGATTCCCTTATGCAGACGCTGGACTCATCCTGGCAGATACGCACGGAAAAGCTGCGCTGCCCGAAATATTCCAATGCGGTATATGAGGTGGTGTTGCTTTCAAAAGAGAATAAAGCGGCGGCTGTTGAGCGGTTAAAACGGTATCTTAAAAGACAGTGGATTCACACGATGACTGAGGGGCTTATAACAAAATATGACTTGAAGCGGGGTGATTACCGCGGGTACTGGTGCATAGCGTCTGCTGCCCTGGTAAAGGCGCTGGGGCTTGACGACACGGAACTGCACGACTGCAAGTATTATCCGCGCGATATGGCTCATTTCTGTTAAAAAACAAATAAAACAAAAATTACCAGGGTACTATTTATGTATTTCTATAAAACAATGAGGTAGACCGTCACCACACAAGTTAAAAATACAGATAAAAATCACATAGGACTTTTTCAGAATTTCTTCACAGGTACGACTTTGTTGACAGTTTCATAATTGTTCATTGAGACAGCTTGACATGTTGACGGGCGAAATTTATGGGTACAACACTATATTTAAATATAGATACGAAAAGGCGAGGAGAGCAATATTGGGAGCTTGTAGGTGACTGGGGGCGTGCTTTGCTTGACGTGCAGGCGTTGGTGGCGTGTTACAAATAGTCTAGCGTAGTTTACAAAGTCATGGTATAATGAAAATCGACTTTTCACATAAAGGAGTATGCCAACTTATGGAAACAAAAGATATTGTTACCTATGTGGACCATACCTTGTTGACTCAAGGTGCAACATGGAAAGAAATTAAGCAGATTTGCGACGATGCCCTTACCTACGGTACCGCATCTGTATGTATTCCCCCCAGCTATGTAAAGCAGGCAAAGGATTATGTGCAAGATGCCATGGCTGTTTGTACCGTTATCGGGTTCCCTAACGGGTATATGACCACCGCCACAAAGGTTTTTGAAACAGAAGATGCCCTTGCCAACGGTGCCGACGAAATAGATATGGTAATCAATATCGGATGGCTTAAAGATAAAAAATATAAAGAAATTGAAGAAGAGATTCGCCGGATAAAAGAGGTGTGTGGTAAAAAAATACTGAAAGTAATTATCGAAACCTGTCTCTTAACTGAAGAAGAAAAAGTAGTCATGTGCGATATAGTTACCAAAGCCGGTGCCGATTACATAAAAACTTCTACAGGCTTTTCTACAGCGGGAGCCACTTTTGCCGATGTGGAACTTTTTGCAAAACATGTAGGTCCTCAGGTAAAAATCAAAGCTGCAGGGGGCATTTCCTCTTTGGAAGATGCAGAAAAGTTTATCTCTTTGGGAGCTAGCCGTTTGGGAACCAGCAGAATAATCAAACTATTAAAACAGGAAACAGCTACCGGATATTAAGAAAAAAGTAAAGGAGGAAAATATATGGAAAAATTCAAGCGGGTATTTGTTATAGTGGTAGATTCTTTAGGGGTAGGCCCTATGCCGGATTCGGAAAAGTTTGGAGACAAAGGCGTTAACACGTTGCAGCACATTTCGGAATCTGTAGACACCTTTACCATTCCTCACTTACAAAAATTGGGGATGGCAAATATAGTACCCTTAAAACAGGTTGCCGGGGTAGATGCCCCCTTGGCTTATTACACAAAATTAAAAGAAAAAAGCTTGGGAAAAGATACCATGACCGGTCACTGGGAAATGATGGGACTGGAAGTAACCAAGCCTTTCCAAACTTTCACCGATACGGGATTTCCCCCGGAATTGATTAGTGAATTGGAAAAAAGAACGGGACGTAAAGTTATCGGTAATAAAAGTGCCAGCGGTACGGAAATCCTTGACGAATTGGCAGAAGAAGAAATCGCTACCGGTCACATGATTGTGTATACTTCGGCAGATTCCGTTTTGCAGATTTGCGGTAATGAAGAGACCTTTGGACTGGAAGAGTTATACCGTTGTTGCGAAATAGCCCGGGAAATCACTATGAAAGATGAGTGGAAAGTAGGACGGGTTATTGCCCGACCGTATGTAGGTAAAAAGAAGGGAGAGTTCAAGCGTACAAGTAACCGACATGATTATGCGTTAAAACCCTTTGGCAAAACAGTATTAAATGCCCTGAAAGAAGGGGGATTGGACGTTATCTCTATCGGAAAAATCAACGATATTTTTGTAGGTGAAGGTATAACAGAAGCTTTAAAGTCAAAGAGTTCCGTACACGGTATGGAGCAAACATTGGAAGTGGCAGAAAAAGATTTTCACGGACTATGTTTTGTAAATCTGGTGGACTTTGATGCTTTGTGGGGACACCGACGGAATCCTGTAGGCTATGCCCAAGAAATCGAAAAATTTGACGAAAAACTGGGACTGCTTTTAGACACATTACAACAAGATGATTTGCTGATAATTACCGCCGATCACGGCAATGACCCCACCTATACGGGAACAGATCATACTCGGGAAAAAGTTCCTTTTTTGGCCTATTCCAAAAAAATTACGCAACCAAAACAATTGCCGGAAACAGATTCTTTTGCCGTTATCGGAGCAACAATAGCAGAAAACTTTGGGGTTCCCATGCCGGAACATACGATTGGTGAGTCCCTGTTATCCCTACTGATTTAAAAACAACTGTGGAGATTTTTTAGCTTCTCGATTTTCGGGAAGCTTTTTTTGTAACCCTTATACATTTAAATTTGTCTTATAAATAAAATATGGTTACATTATAGCAGAGATACATACTCTGCTGGAGGTTATACATGAAAAAAAAATGGACACGGTATTTGGCAGGCGCCGCTTTAGTTGCGGTTTTTTCTCTGTTACTTTTGTCTTTTTCCTGCAATACGTCAGAAAACAAATCTGCTAGAACAGCTTTTGCTGAAACTGCTCCGGCAGTAAATATTGCGGAAGATTCACTGGAAGTAGTGGAAGCTGTTCAAAATGTATTCAGAGCAGTTTCCGAGTCAGTTCGCCCCAGCATTGTTGAGCTGGACGTTGTAGAAACAAAGACTGTTCAAGTTCCTTCCTTTGGGTTCCCCTTTGATTTTTTCTTTGGTGGTGAAGGTTACGACGAAACACAGGAATACAAACAACAGGGACTAGGTTCCGGTGTTATTGTACGACGGGACGGAAATACGTACTACGTTTTAACAAATAATCACGTAGTAGGAACCGCTACAGAAATTTCAATTAAACTGTATGACGACAGAGTGTATACCGGTTCTTTGGTGGGAGCCGACGAACGAATGGATATTGCCCTTGTCTCTTTTGAGTCAAAAGAAGATATTCCTGTAGCTGTTTTGGGTGATTCAGACACAGTACAAACCGGAGATATCTGTTTTGCCATGGGAACTCCTTTGGGATATTTTTCTTCCGTAACTCAGGGAATTATCAGTGCCACAGGTCGTTCCGGTAACGATATCGGTAGCATCAGTGACTTTATTCAGACAGACGCCGCCATAAATCAGGGTAACTCCGGCGGTGCTTTGGTAAATATTTACGGTGAAGTAATAGGAATTAACACATGGATAGCTTCTCAATCCGGTGGTTCTCAGGGATTGGGGTTTGCAATTCCCATTAACAACGTAAAAAATGCCATAGATTCATTTATCAAAACAGGCAAAGTAACCTATGGTTGGATGGGTGTCTCTCTGGTAGAAGTTACTCAGGAATACAAGGATGAACTGGGTATATCTAACCGTCAGGTAGGTGCATTGGCTTCTCAGATATTTATGGGATCTCCTGCCGCCAAAGCCGGAATGCAAGCCGGTGACTATGTTATCAAACTGAACGGAAAAGATGTTAAGAGTACAGAACAGCTGGTTCGGGATGTGGGTAATTTGGTAGTCGGAGAAACAGCAGAATTTGTTGTTTTGAGAAACGGCAAAGAAGTAACATTGAATGTTAAAATAGAAAGCCGTAACGATGAGATTGTAAACGACAATTCTCAGTTGTGGCCGGGATTTATTGCCGCACCCCTTTCAGACGAGATTCGGGAAGAACTGGAATTGGACAAAAAAGTACAGGGTGTTGTGGTAACAAATATCCAGCCTAAGTCTCCTGCTGCAGCAATGCGGTTACAGGACGGTGATGTTATTACCGCTGTAAACGACAAACCTGTGAAAAACTTACAGGAATTTTACAGTGCCTTGGATTTGACCAACAACAAAGAAATTTGGTTTGATGTCTACAATCAAGGACACACAATTTCTACAGGGAAATACAAATTGTAAAAATAACAATGTAAAAAATTCCCTACAGTAAAAAAAGTTTCCGCCGGGAAGGTGTTACCTTTCCGGCGTTTTTTTGCAGATAATTCAGTGATTGTAAAAAAAATACATTATAAATAAAAATTGGCTTGTTAAAAGGGGGAATATTTGTTACAATCGAGGAACTGGCTTGTAGTGTGACTTAAGCCTGCTGTTTCAACAATATGTTTTTTTGTAAAGGACATTGCCATGATTGTAATGAAATTTGGTGGGTCATCCGTTGCCAATGCGGAACGGATTAAGCATGTTGCTTCTATTATAAAGTCATATTCTGAGAGAAAGCCTATAGTAGTACTGTCTGCTATGGGAGACACTACAGATCACTTACTGACAGCTGCCGACGAAGCAGTTCAGGGTAAGGTGGCTCTTTCTAGAATCGAAAAACTGCATAAGGCTACGGCAGAAGAATTGGGTGTAAGTTTTTCTGAAGTGCAACCTTTATTGGAAGAATTAAAAACTCTTTTAACCGGTATTTCAATGTTAAAAGAATTGACCAAACGAACCAGAGATTATCTGGTATCTTTTGGGGAGCGACTTTCCGTCCGTTTGGCATCTGCCTATTTAAATAAAACCGGCACAGAGGCACAGTATTATGATGCTTGGGATGTAGGTTTTATTTCAGATTCCAATTTTATGTCCGCAGAATTGTTGGACAGTGTGTGGGATCTTATTCCCAAAGCCTTTGAATCATATAAAACAGGGGTATCAAAGGCGATTCCTATTGTGACAGGTTTTATTGCCAAAGACAAAAACGGGTATATTACCACGTTAGGTCGTGGTGGCAGTGACTTGACGGCAACAATGTTGGGAGCTGCCATGAGGGTAGAAGAAGTACAAACTTGGAAAGATGTAGACGGTATTTTGACTACCGATCCCCGTATTGTACCGGAAGCAAAAACCGTTTCTGAAGTTACCTACGAAGAGGCAGCAGAAATGGCATACTTTGGTGCCCAGGTGTTGCATCCCCGTTCCATGGTACCCTGTAAAAAAGTGGGTATTCCTGTTCGGGTAAAAAATTCATATAACATAGATTCTCCCGGTTCAATTATTGTGGATGGACACACCGGTCCCGTCAGTGCTGTTCGGGCAATTACGGCGGTAAAAGGTGTTACTCTGTTGGATATCGTTTCCACCAGAATGATAGGAGCTTCCGGTTTTATGGCTCATATTTTTAACCAGTTTTTAAAATGGGACATAAGTATTGACGTTATTGCCACCAGTGAAGTATCTATTTCTTTGACAATCAACAATAAAGGTGATTTAACGGGACTTTTGGAAGATATGCAAAAAGTTGCCGCTACAGAATGCAAGCGGGGTAAATCCATAATCACTGTTATTTGCGATACAACACAAGCCAGTTCTATTCTTGCAGACGGTTTTGCCGCTCTTGTTAAGAAAAACATAAATGTGCAAATGATAAGTAAGGGTGCTTCAAAGGTAAACATCAGTATGATTTGCGATGACAGCGAAGCGGATTTGGTGGTAAAAACCCTTCACGAAGCATATTTTCCCGATACGGTAACACAATAGCACTAATGGGGTAGGAGAACAATAATGAATATAGCCTTGGTAGGATACGGTCAAATGGGGCACATGATACATGCCTGTGCAGAAAAAGCAGGACATAAGGTAGTTTTGACTGCCGATGTTATGGCTCCTGATGCAAGCTTTATTATTTCCTCAGAGGACTCAGCTTTGGCTAAAAAATCTTTGACAGAGGCTATAAAGAACAGCGGTGCAGAAGGTATTATTGAGTTCAGTCATCCTTCTGCCGTGGTAAACAACATAGTGACCCTTTTACCCCTTAAGTTACCTATGGTTGTAGGTACTACCGGTTGGAAAGATAAAGAAACAGAAGTAGCATCCTATGCGGCTTCTTGTGGCGGTACCCTTATGCGTTCTGCCAATTTTTCTGTGGGAGTCAACATGTTTTATCGTATTGTAGAAGAAGCGGTAAAACTGATGGATGAATATGCTCAATACGATGTATCCACCTGGGAAGCTCACCATGTAAGAAAGGCAGACAGCCCCTCAGGAACAGCTTTGGAAATTGCCCGCCGTATCATAGCCAACAGCAGTCGCAAAACAGACATAGTGGTGGACGCCTTTCACGAAAAGCCACAACCCCACCAGTTACATGTTTCTAGTACACGGGTTGGATCTGTTCCTGGTACCCATAAAGTATTTTTTGACTCCGCCGCAGACACTATCGAGCTGACACACACAGCCCGTTCCCGAGAAGGCTTTGCTCAAGGGGCTGTAGAAGCCCTGAGTCGTCTAAAAAAAGCCTTGGACACCGGAGCCCTCAAGCCCGGTGCCCTGTACGGCATGGAAGATTTGTTTTAAGAGATCACATTTTAGAAGAATAAACTATTTTTGTGTGGAAAAGCAAAGAATTTTGTTTACAAATTCACTTTATTGGAGTATCCTTGTAGAGAGAGTTTGTTGCTTGGGAGTTAACCTGTGATTATACAGTTTTCTATAATAACCTTTATATTGTCTGTTGTGACAGAATTTTTTGTTATCCGATTTTGTCACAAGCATTCCTTGTATGATTCTTTGGGGTCAAGAAAAATTCATACCGGCAATATTCCCCGTTTAGGTGGGATAGCTATAGCTGTGTCTTTTTTTCTAGGTTTTATTTTGTATTCTTTTTTTCGCCATCAGGGAGTTGAAACAAGTTATATTTTCTTGTTGGCTTCAGGATTGATCATATTTGTGGTGGGTGTTGTTGACGATTTGATAGAACTCAGTGCCAAGAAAAAACTCTTTGCCCAATTGATGGCTACTATCATATTGGTGGTAGG
>JAHLFV010000135.1 GCA_018883625.1 Candidatus Treponema excrementipullorum | reverse complement strand
ACGGGGACTGTCCAATATTGTCTTCTGTTTTAAACAGAAACTATTATTTGTTCATCAAATATTCTGCAACAGCTTCGTAAGCCGGCAAAGATGTAGGATCCAAGTATTTATTGGATGCATTGGGTGCGGATGAAAAACGGGCAATAACCATTTCTGCTGTCGGATCTATGTAAATTGCCTGTCCGTGAACACCTCTGGCCATATATGCACCGTGTTCATTGTGGGTAATCCACCACATGTTTTTATAACTCCAACCTTTTAATGTGGGATAATCGCCACTCTTTTCAAAAACTTCCTGACTTCCGCCTTCCCGAATCATGGCAATAGCTTCCTGAGGAATAATCTGAGTTCCCCAAAAGTTACCGTTTCTTCTCATCAATTCGCCAAACACAGCCATATCTCTTAAGTTCAAAGAGAATCCGCCACCGGAAGATGTTTTTCCTGCCGGGTCGATGATGTAGTATCCGTCATAGAAGGCACCCATGGGTTTCCATATTTTTTCTGAAATCAAGTCAGCCAAATCTTTACCGGAAGCTCTGGATATAATCCAACCTACCAACTCTGCATTGGCTGTTTTGTATCCAAATACTTCTCCGTGTTCCTGACCGGGAAGCTTTTTAACAGTTGCCAAATACTCGTAGTAGTTCTTGGGTCCTGTATAATCAGCAGGTCTGAAAACATTTCCGGCAAGACCGTACTCCCAAACTTCTGCATTGGGGTCGCTGTAATCCTCGCTAAACTGAATAGCGGTTGTCATATCCAAAACTTCTTCCACCGTGGCATCGGCAAAGGCAGAATCTTTCAATTCTGGAATATAATCAATAACAAGCTTGGTAGGGTCTAACACTCCCTCTGCGATTAAAATGGAAGCAATGGTTCCTGCAAAGGATTTACTTACAGACATGGCAGCGTGAATACCTTCGGCATCCAAACCTCCGAAATATTTTTCGTAAACAATCTTACCTTTATGCATTACGATAATGCCATCTGTGTAATTTGCTTCAAGGGATTCTGCCCATGTCATGGTAGTGTCGCTTCCCCAGGGGGTAAAAGTAACCTTATCGATATTTGAGTCGATTTCTGTTTTTACACCATAATGACGGTCTTTAGCAGCAGGCACCACTCTGGTGGGAGAAAACTCTCTCATATGATTTACGCTGTAACGTAATCCGGGAAATGTAAAAAAAGATCCGTCAACAGGAGATAGTATTTTATCTTCTGCAGGAGGGAATCCCTGCATCCATCCCATAGTTGTGGGATCAGACTCTTTTGCATCCAACGCTGTTTGAGCAAACATCATGCTACAAACAGAAAGTACCATCATAAGTGCACATATTTTTTTCATCTGCATACTCCTTCGACAAATTACCAAAAAAGTAACTTATCAACTAATTTAAATATAATTCTTGGAAAGACATTCTGTCAAGGAAAATAATCACTTTATATCTGTTACAACAAAAAGAAACCCGGACACAAATAAAAAACCGGTACTGACCTTACAGGCCCTGTACCGGTTTACCTAGTCTGTCAAATTACTAGTGTTTTACAACCTCCAAAGGAGTGTCTGTCAAGGCACCTTTTGCAGGAAGATACACACGTACAATAAACAATGCCATACATGCTACTGCAGCAACAAGACCGATAATGGAAGAAACACCGGCTGCCAATCTGAATCCTTCAGGAGCCTGAAGAATGTAAGATACTGTTACGGCAACCATAAAAGTTGCAGGGAGAGCTGCCAACCAACCGGCATTCTTGATTTAGAGGTACCGGTTTTACCATAATCAAATCTATTGCAAAGAAAAGTAAATATAGTTATAATCATCAATTAAAAATTTATTATTTTGTTTTTAAGGAGATACTATGGCCTATTACTTTGAAGAACCTTCCCATACCTTTGGTGAGTATTTATTGGTCCCCGGATATTCTTCCGCCGAATGTATTCCCACCAATGTCAGTTTGCGGACCCCGGTGGTTAAATTTAAAAAAGGGGAAGAAAGTCCACTGTACATGAATATTCCTATGGTGTCAGCAGTTATGCAATCCGTCTCCAATGACACTATGGCCATCGCTTTGGCAAAGGAAGGGGGAATTTCGTTTATATACGGTTCTCAAACAATAGAGCAACAGGCTGATATGATTCGTAAGGTAAAAAGTTATAAAGCCGGATTTGTAACTTCTGATTCAAATATCAAACCTACCCAAACTTTGCAAGATGTTATCGACTTAAAAAACAGAACAGGACATTCGACTGTAGCAGTTACAGAAGACGGTTCTCCCCACGGAAAACTATTGGGTATAATTACCAGCAGAGATTTCCGTGCAAACAAAGAAGATTTATCCTCAAAAGTCCAAAATCATATGACAAAATATGAAAATCTTATTGTTGGTATGGACGGTATTACTCTTTCAGAGGCAAATGACATTATTTGGGAGCATAAATTAAATTCTTTGCCTATCGTAACAGCAGACGGACATTTAATCTCCATGGTCTTCCGCAAAGACTACGCTTCTCACGAAGAACATCCTTTGGAAATTTTGGACAGCAAAAAGCGATACATAGTAGGTGCCGGTATCAACACCAGAGACTATATGGAACGGGTTCCCGCTCTTATAGAAGCCGGTGCAGATGTTTTCTGTCTTGACTCTTCAGAAGGTTTTTCTGAATGGCAAAAACGGGCACTTCACGATATCCACGGTACCTACGGAGACAAGGTATATGTCGGTGCCGGAAACGTTGTAGACAGGGACGGATTTATGTTTTTGGCAGAAAACGGAGCCGACTTTGTTAAAGTGGGAATCGGCGGCGGTTCTATTTGTATTACTCGGGAACAGAAAGGCATCGGGCGAGGCCAGGCAACGGCTACCATTGAGGTGGCAAAAGCCCGGGATGAATATTACGAAAAAACAGGTATTTATATTCCTATCTGCTCTGACGGGGGAATCGTTCACGACTATCATATCACTTTGGCACTGGCTATGGGAGCTGATTTTGTCATGTTGGGTCGATATTTTGCCCGCTTTGATGAAAGCCCCACTAACAAGCTGATTGTAAACGGTAACTATGTAAAAGAGTACTGGGGAGAAGGTTCTAACAGAGCACGAAACTGGCAACGTTACGATTTAGGCGGAGCAAAGAAATTGTCTTTTGAAGAAGGCGTGGATTCTTACGTACCCTACGCCGGAAATCTTCATGACAACGTAGCAATAACCCTCAGCAAGATTCGTCACACCATGTGTAATTGCGGCGTAGTAACTATTCCTCAGCTACAAAGGGAAGCAAAATTGACTCTTGTATCCTCTGCATCCATTGCAGAAGGTTCTTCCCACGACGTAGTGGTAAAGAGCACTACTCTTCGGGCAGAGTAAAAAAATAATTCCTTTGCGGTCGCCGTAGCAGACACTGCAAAGTTAGAAGTAACAGTCCCAGGGAAAGATTTTTTCTTTCCTTGGAGCTTTCTTAAAAAGGCACTTTGGAAGTAAAGGTGAGTAGCTCACCGGTTTCCGGGTGCCTTATTTTTATTGTACAGGCATGAAGCATTAATCGCTCCCCTTCCAGTCGGGTACCATATAATCTGTCTCCCTGAATAGCCACTCCCAAACCCTTTTCATGAGACGCATGAAGCCGTAATTGATGAGTCCGCCCCGTTCGGGGAACAAATAACACTCTGGTCAGTACTTTATCTCGGCATATATCAGTACTGCAGCGATGATACGACAAAACTTTCCAATCTGTAATTCCGATTTTACCGTGTACTTCATCGTATATTTGTCTCGGTCTGTTTTCTACATCCAAACGGAAAGGTAAGCACACCCGATTCCACTCAGCTGAAGGTACTACCCTGCCCCTAAGCAGAGCCTCGTATTCCTTATAAACCAGCCCTTCCATAAACTGTTTTGAAAGAACTTTGTGACTTTCCTTGTTCAGAGCCAAAATCAGCAGTCCCGATGTATCCATATCAAGTCTGTGAACTGCCGGTTGTACGGGACACCCCGGAATCAACCGGCGAAGTCGGGTTTCCACAGAATCTTGGTTTTCCGCTCCCCTTCCCGGTACAGAAAGAAGCCCGGCAGGTTTGTTTACTACCACCATATCCCCATCTCGGTACACAATGTCCAATCCTAACTGTATCGGTAAAACAATTCCGCATTTTTCGTCACAGGGCGGATAAAAATGTTTATGTATCCGAGTGTGTGCTTTATCAGATTTTCCGTAGTAGAATTCTGCTAGACTGACAGGTTCAAATCCTTGGGAAAAGGCATAACCTAAAAGTTTTGGAGCGCAACAATCTCCCGTGCCGGTAGGAGGAAAATTTCCCTTTTCGCCCCCAAAATGAGGGATAAAATCTTTGAACTTCTTTACGCTACCGTCAATGCAAGTAAAATTATACAGATTATAAAGGGCTTCCAAAGATTTTCTGGACAGTTGTTTCCTTTCTGCTTTTAATCGGGACACCAATTCTGGTTCTCCATTATCTTGTAAGCAAACTAGCTGTTGTGTTAATGCCTGAATCGCACCGTCATCACGTTCTACTTGTTTTTTATACTGATTTTCATCAAATAGATAAGGAACCCATCCCGGCGAAATGGGAGAAAATCCGAAAAAAACAGGATGTGTCAGTATATACTCTGGAGGGGAAAATCCTGAAAAAGCTTTCAATACGATTTCCTTTCCCCCTTGATTGTTACACACCAAAACACCGAACATACACCCTGGTTCAGAAATACAGTCTTCTTTGTAAGAGCTTTTTTCTGTAACTGTAAGTATTTTTTTCTGCATTTTATGATTTTGACAAGCCTCATCCAGTTGCTTCATCAGAATAGCGCAATATTCTTGGGCTCTTTCCAAGGAAAATGGCGGAAACATGGTTGTATTTTACCCTAACAAAAAGGCTTATTGCAACTGATGGCTACCGGTTTCTTTTACAGCGATTTTTGAAAAAACTTTTTCATTTATTTTTAACAATACTTGGTTGTAAATCTGTATTCTATCCGCTATGGTATGCCTATGAGTGTTATTGTTTTTGTATTCCAACTTGTGGGAAGTCTCGGATTTCTTCTTTTCGGTATGAAAATGATGAGTGACGGTATTCAAAAAAGTGCCGGTCAGAGTCTTCAGCGAATCTTAGGTTTTATGACAGGTAACCGAGTGTTGTCGGTTTTAACGGGATTGTTGATTACAATGATAATCCAGTCATCCAGTGCCACTACCGTTATGGTTGTTTCCTTTGTTAACGCAGGGCTTTTAACCCTAAAGCAGTCTATCGGAGTAATTTTTGGTGCAAATATCGGTACGACAATTACCGCGTGGATAGTGTCTTTCTTTGGTTTTGAATTTGATATCGCAGCTTTTGCCATACCTATGTTTGGCATAGGATTTATTTTAAGTTCTTATAAAAAATTAAAAAAAGAAGCATTAGGTGAAGCCCTGATGGGTTTCGGTCTGCTCTTTTTAGGTCTGGACCTTTTGTCCTCTGCCATGCCTTCTGTTTCTTCCGATAAAATGAGCTTTCTGGCAGACCTCACCAATAAAGGAATTCTCAGTATCAGCATCGGAGTTATCGCAGGTATTATTCTGACAGTGATTATTCACTCTTCCAGTGCGGCCACAGCAATTATTTTAACTATGTCTTACAACGGATTACTTCCTTGGGAGTTTGCCGCAGCCATGGTACTGGGAAGTAATATCGGAACAACAATAGATGCTGTTATTGCTTCTATCGGTACAAAAGTAAATGCCCGTCGCGCAGCTTTAGTCCACGTTTTGTTTAATGTTATCGGTACTTGTATCGCTCTGATTTTTTTCAATCCCTTGTTGATGCTTGTAGATATGTTGGTTCCGGGACCCGTATCAGAGTCTATAACGACTCATATCGCCATGTTGCATACGGTATTCAATTTGGTAAACACATTGATATTCCTACCCTTTGTCACTCAAATTGCTCATATTACTGAAACGCTGATAAAACCAAAATCAAACGAAACCCCTCATACCTATGTACTGGAATTTCCTCATGGAGGACAAACAGAACACGCAGCTGCTGCCATTATTCGGGCAGAAAAAGAAATTGCAGACATGGCTCAGTTAGTTACCGGCATGTTTGACAGAATCAGAACGGTTTTTGCAGACAGAAAAAAAGCTTTAGATGCAGAATACCAAGCAGCCCAATTCCAAGACGAAGATTATGCAGATAAAATGCAAGAAGGATTAGCAAAATATTTAGTACACTGTTTGGAATTGCCCATCACAGAATATCAGAGAAACAATGTCTCTGTTATGATTGATGTTGTAGATGAATTGGAATCCATGACAGATGATTGCTACACGGTCAGTCGCCTTTTA
>JAHLFV010000134.1 GCA_018883625.1 Candidatus Treponema excrementipullorum | reverse complement strand
GAATTCGTTATTTAGGATATGTGCATAATCCAACTATTAAGACAAATATTGCTTTACCTGCTTTTTGTACCCAGCAATATTGATGCATTGTTGTACCCTATATTTTTACTGGGCAATGCATAGCGTTGTGTCGAGCCTGCAGAATTTGCTTTTCACAACGCAAGGGAGACCCCATATGAAGTATGAATTGGATTTATATGATAAATGGAATGAAGGTAGAGCAGAAGGCATAAAAGAAGGCATTGAGCAGGGATTGGAAAAAGGAATTGAAATCGGGGAAGAGAGAGGTATAGCTAAAGGACGGGAAAAAGGAATTGAAATTGGGGAAGAGAGAGGTATTGCTAAAGGACGGGAAGAAGGAATTATGCAGACCGCCATAACCGCTCTAAAACAAGGAATACCGGCTGAAACAGTAGCCTCTTTTACCGGTTTATCTGTACTGGAAGTTGAAGCTTTGAAAAACAAAGTTTAAAGGAATGCCATATAAGTAACACCACATATAATATTCATGAGACAACACTGCAAAGAAATAAACTCGTGGTATTACTGTTTGAAATGCTGATAAGATGATATAATTACCTATATAAATCCTCACCGCTTATCAGCATATATTTTTCGTCGGTAAAAGTGAATCCTGCGGAACACACAAAGCCGATTTTTTTTGCAACAAGGTCAGGTAATTTTTTTATCTGTTTTTCTTCCTCTTGGCATAGTTGTTTCGTCATGGGGTCTTTAAAAAACTTAACTTCAAAAAAATCGTAACCATCTTTTTCCCTTAATACACAGTCAAACTGCCCGTTTGTTCCGGTTTCTTTGTTGTCGTACCAGTAAGTCCCAAAATCTTCTACTTCCGTAAGTTTTCCTTCTTGGGCTTGGAGCATAAAATATTGATTAACTATATCTTCAAATCTCAGGCTGACAAATGTATTTAAACCGGACTGCACATATTTTTCAAAAAAAGCGGATGCACCAAACTTTGACAAAAGAGCTTGGTTCGCAAAGATAAAAGAAAAATAAAAACGCATCAGATTGTCTTTTATTTCGTAAAATACCTTTTTTTTATCATCCATTTTATTGATAGGAAAAACCTTAGCAATTGTTTCCATAGCGAGCAGATTTTTCAGTTGTTTATCCAAAAGACTTGTTTCCGATAATCCCAAGCTGGAAACAATTTCCTTGAATCGCTTTTTTCCGTTACCGATTACATGCAGAATTCTGATATCATAGGCTTTTTGAATTTCCCTTATCATAACGTTTTCTATATACGTCCTAAAAAGACTGTTTTCACTTAATAGTAAAGTCTGAATATTTTCTTCCGGAGTTTTTTCATAGTTTAGATTTGAAAGTATATACGGTGAACCTCCGAAAATCGAATAGAATTTTATTTTATCTCGTACCGAAAGGGAGGGTGCAAATTGTGCAGCATCCAGATAATTGAATTCCTCTACTTTTAGAATCAATGTAAACCGACCAAATAGAGGATTTTCCTCTTCAAGTAGTTCTTTCATAATCGAAATATATGAACCGCAAAAAACTAATTTAATGTTTTCTGAAAGAGAATCCACAATAATCTGCATCATGGAATCAAGTTCTTTGTCTTTTTTACTTTCCTTGAAATATTGATATTCATCAAGAATAAGTAATATGTGTTTATTTTGTGTTTTCAAAAAATCAAACAAATCAAATAGTGTTGCAAATGTAAGAGAAGCCGGTAATTCAAGAGAAAGCATAACACTTCGGCATAGCAGTTCCAAATTACCTTCAAAAGAGCTTTTTACACACAAATGATTTATTACAATTCCCTCAAAGTCTTTGCACGCTTCCTGAATCAAGGTGGATTTTCCTACTCGCCTTTTTCCGTAGACTAAAACCGCACTTTTTTGGGGAGAATTAAATTGTTCTTTTAACAGTTCTTTTTCTCTTTTCCTTCCGATGAACATGCAACAACCTCAATAACATTGAATATACTGAAAATTTTTTCAGTGAATTTAGATTCAGTATAATTATTTTCTTGGCATCTGACAAGTATTCTCTATTTATGGTAGCCTCATTTGAATTGATACCCAAAACACTTTAATGAAATACCTTGTCCTTTCAAGGAATAAATGTCCTCCCGAAGTGCAACCGAGGAAACTTAAGTGCAAGTACAAATATTGCTCTACTTACTTATTGTTCCCTGCAATATTTGAACGTACTGTTGAACCCGAAAAATTTTGCTTATCAGTACGTAAGGAAAGATCTAACACTAACAGACGACTATTTGTTTAGCCAAATCATGAAAGATGAAGACTTTTGCAAACTCTTCCTTGAAATGCTGATGGGAATACCACAATGATTACAGCACAACTACGTTGTTACAACAAGTTATACAAATATTGCTGTGCCTCTTTTCGTACCTTGCAATATTAACGTACTGTTTTACCCATAAATTTTACTATCAGTACGTAAAGCATCGTTTTACTTTCTGATTTCCTTATCGATGCTTAATGCAGACTGGTCATAAGCATAACTTGGTAAAACGCATGCGATATTATCACTCCGCCATTGACGTAGACTCGCTATTACGGGGAAATCCCTACGACCAACTGAAAAAGTCCTATGTAATTTTTATCTGTAACTTTGATTTATGTGGTGATGGGTATACTTCCGTTGCTTTGTAGACTACGCAAATATTGCCCTGCTAAGTTTTTGTACCATTGCAATATTAACGTACTGTTTTACTTATAAATTTTACTATCAGTACGTAAATCATCGTTCTGCCCAGAGATACGCCCCTCGATGATTAGTGACGAACA
>JAHLFV010000011.1 GCA_018883625.1 Candidatus Treponema excrementipullorum | reverse complement strand
CACTGTTCCTTCCCAAAAGAATCCCGTCCGTTCCTGTTGTTGCAAAACAGGAACAGCTGCATTGGGGCGGAACAGCATACATCCCGAATAAAAAAGCCTGGAGGATTGTCAGACTGCATTTTTGTCCGTCGGCGATTCCCCTGATTTCTTCAAGGATTTCAGGATAATATTTTTTGTACACCGGGACACAGGATTCTCCGTATTCAATCCGCTCCCGGGTAATTTCAAAGGGAATACTTTCAAGGACTCTGTTCCCGTGGTTTAACAGAAGTCTTCCCCAGCGGAAACCCGCTTGGTAATGGGAACCGGTAAAATGAGAATGATACATGGTATTGCTCCTTATCAGTAAAATAAAGAGCTGCCGGCAGCGTATGTCAAAACAGTATTTGAATAAAATTTTAATGTCAAGTTACACAATGTTTTTTAGCTTATTAAATGTTTAAAGATTATGCGTTATTCAGATAGCGAAAGTCATTTTATTGTAATGAATTGTATCATCCCTATAATGATATCGGCACTCTGTCCAGGTGTGGATGGTTATTTTTTTAAATATATCTTTATTTTTTCGTAAATTTCTTCGAGAAGAATTTTTTCCGGTGTTTCTGACTTTGAATTTAAAAACAGGTTTTCTTCTGCCAACAAAAAGGCGGGGTGTATCTCAAGAACTTCTGCTATTTTCAATAGAAGGTCAAAGGAGGGACTTGCAATACCGCATTCAATATTACCGATTGTTCCAGTAGAGACCCCGCAACGTTCTGCAAGTACTGCTTGGGATAACTTTTTTTCTTTTCTGTACTTTTTTAAGTTTTGTATAAATTTTTGCTGGTAATTATTCATATTTACCAGTATAAAATGATATTTTTTTCATTGACATAATGTTAAATTGGTAATAATATATAATTACTCAATTAAATTGATAAAACATAATTATATTAAAGAAGGGACTGGTCTGTGCACTAGTTGTGACGGAGACGGGAATTTATATTGATAAAAGAAGGTGTGATAAGATTCATGGCTATGAAAAAATATTCTCTATGCATTTTATTTCTTTATATATCAGCAGTATATTTTACCACAGCGGAAACAATTGTGCAGGAGTGTGTTAAATGCGGTGGACAAGGTAGCAATATATGCGGTATCTGTGCAGGAAAAGGTATTCTGCCGGGAGCCGCATCACGTGGTATACGGGAAAACAAACGATGTCCGAGCTGCAATGGCAGAGGAGTAATCAACTGCACTGAATGTGATGGACGGGGATGGGAGAGTTTTACATATCAGAATCCCCCAAAACAGGAAAAATATCCCTGCGTAAACTGTAACGGCAGAGGAAATGTTGAATGCCGTCAGTGCAAAGGTGTGGGTAACATTCTCTGCAACTCATGCTTTGGACAAGGATACCGGATAACAAATTACGTAACCGGAGAAAAAGAACCCTGCAACCGATGTGACGCGAGTGGGTACCAGTCTTGTCGTGTATGTGGAGGAACCGGTCGCACGGACTGCAAATCCTGTAACGGCATGGGATATTTTATAGAAAGGTAAAGCGGACTGACGTATCCTGTATTATGAAATTCCGCCCGTATGGGTAGAAATAAAAGACGCTCCGCAATGAGTTAAAACTAAGGAGGTTATTTATGAAAAAGGTTGCAGTAGGATTATTGGTTGCATTTTTATGTAGCTTTTCTTTTGCAGGTACACAGTATATTAAATATGATTGTGGGCACATGATAGAGAATGGAGAGTGTCGAGGCAACAAAGATCAAATTACTACAGAGGCAGGAAAGTGTCCATCGTGTCAGAGGAATGAAGATATGTGTAACAGTCTTTGGGAAAACGCAGATAGAAATGATGAGGGGGCAAAAAAAGTTTATGATGAATATTGCCTTCCAAACTCAAACTAGTACATATTTTTAGTTGTATTACAAAAAAATGTTTTGCAAGTAAATTTTAAAATATTTGTAACAAATTTTACTAGTTTGTACCGATTCCCTGATAAGGTAACTGCAAGGAATCGGTGTTGATGTTTAAGGAGAATCGGTGTGAAAAAATTTATTCTGGGATTGATTGTATGTCTGAGTATTACAAGTCTCACCTTCGCAAATGGCGTGTGTAATATTCATGGAGAATTTATCGGGAACAGTTGTCCTTACTGTAACATAACAACTGCTGCAAAAGATTCTAAAAAATATATTGAAGCAATTGAAGATGCCATGACAGTTGGAGAAAGTGCAGGTGTGATTTCTGGTTATGCTATGAACAGTGATTCTTTTAACGAATTTGCAGATAACATAGCAGAACATGAATTTCAATCGGAAACATTACAAAAAGCCCAAGAAATAGGGAAAAAAATAGGAGATGCCGTTGCAGATGTATATATCTGGGTCACATCAGATGAGTAAATAATATTATCAAGTTAAGATATGAAATCCTCTTTCTAAAAGATTATTATTTCTGCTATAAATGGGAATCCCGGCAAGGGCAAGGGATTCCCATGTCCCGCAAAACAGTCCGCTTTGAAACCCCGAACCTTGCGGCAAGTGCTTCCGCTGTCACTTTTCTTTTGTCCAAAAGCAAAAACACGGTTTCCAAAAG
>JAHLFV010000133.1 GCA_018883625.1 Candidatus Treponema excrementipullorum | reverse complement strand
GTCGGTATTTTTCCTTCAACAGATTCTTATATAAGACTGATAACAAGCTATTTGCTTGAATATTCAGAGGACTGGCAGACTGAGCGTTGCTACATAAATGCCGGCTCAATAAAAGTTCAAAAGGAGATTTTATTTAACGTAGCATGATGGATATGTGGCTTTTTTCAGAATCAAAATTGCGAACTAAATTTGACACAATCTTGCAATATTAACGTACTGTTTTACCCATAAATTTTACTATCAGTACGTAAAGTATCGTTTTACTTTCTGATTTCCTCATCGATGCTTAATGCAGACTGGTCATAAGCATAACTTGGTAAAACGAATGCGGTATTACCACTCCGCCATTGACGTAGACTCACTTTTAAGAGGCAATCCTTATGACCAACTGAAAAAATCCTATGTGATTTTTATCTGCAACTTTGATTTGTGCGGAAACGGCGCACTTCCGTTGTTTTGTAGACTACGCAAATATTGCCCTGCTAAGTTTTTGTACCATTGCAATATTAACGTACTGTTTTACTTATAAATTTTACTATCAGTACGTAAATCATCGTCCTGCCTAGAGATACGCCCCTCGATGATTAGTGACGGGCAGATAAAAGTAGTGTATAATACAAGTGCGTTTGAAAAGGCACAAGATCCCAGATTACGGGCATTATTACAGTACTTATCTATGGATTCGTTATTTAGGATATGTGCATAATCCAACTATTGAGACAAATATTGCTTTACCTGCTTTTTGTACCCAGCAATATTGATGCATTGTTGTACCCTATATTTTTACTGGGCAATGCATAGCGTTGTGTCGAACCCACAGAATTTGCTTTTCACAACGCAAGGGAGGCCCCATATGAAATATGAATTGGATTTGTACGATAAATGGCGTGGGCAACGCCTCCGGTAGAGCAGAAGGCTTAAAAGAGGGTATAGAGCAAGGGCGTAAAGAAGGTATTGAAATCGGGGAAGCTAAAGGTCGAGAAGAAGGAATATTGGAGACTGCCGTGTCCGCTTTAAAACAAGGAATTCCGGTTGAAACAGTAGCTTCCTTTACCGGATTATCCGTTACGGAAGTTGAACAATTGCACCGTGACTTGTAATACCGTTTGTTGCACTAAAAACCACTCTGTCGACTTAGTAATTCTATGGAATTAAATTACTTACTTTTCTGTTACGCACTTTCGCCCGTTACAAAGCGTACCAGTGTTTCATAGTCTGCAAAATCACAGTGCAGGGTGCAAGGAGGAATTTCCTTTACTCCGTCAGTATTAAGAAAGCAGGTTTGCAGCCCCAACTCATAAGCCGGTACAATGTCGTCCCGGGGACTGTTGCCCACCATCATTATTTCTTTGGGAGAAAAAGAAATCTTGTCTAAAAGATATCTAAAATATGTGGGCGAAGGTTTTTTGAAATTCCAGTCAGAAGATATAAAAACTTCGTCAAAAGATTCGTAAATCCCCAGCCGTTTCATTTCCGGTTCGGTAAAAATCCTTTGGGCATTGGACAGCAAGTATATTTGTACACCCTGTTGTTTCAGACGGTAAAACATATCCTGTACTCCGGGATACAGTTCGGAAACTTTTGTGGAACAGGCTCTGAAGAATTGGGCTGTATACAGTACCGTTTGTGAAGATACTTTTGCACCTTTTAGGGTAAAAAGCTCTTTGAAAACCCTTTCCAGTTTTATTTCTGCCGCTTCTGTTTTGTATTTTTTTTGTGCTTTACGCTCCTCTTTGGCTATAAGGTGGCGATAACTGTCCAGTAATGCTTCCGGTGTATAATATGCACCGTGATATCCGTAAAAATAACTGAGAGGTTTCCAAAGGTGTTCTATGCTTTCCTCATCTGTATGTATACGGATTAAGGTTCCGTATAAATCAAAAATCAGGGCTTTTACACTCATTAGTTTACCTCATTTTTAAAATATATCCGTGCTTCCCAAGGACGTAAACCGTTAACGGGAGTGTCCTGATAGTTTTGTACCAAGCAGGTGGCCCCATGCCAGTAAGGGGGTAATGACCATTCGGTTGCTGTACCGCCAAAATTACAGACAACTAAAAGGTTTTCGTGTTGGTAGTGTCGCTGATACACAAAAAGGTGAGGATGGTCTTTTTCCAAAAGTGTAAAGTCACCTTTTACAAAAACTTCGTACTGTTTCCTAAGCCGGATTAAGGTTGCATAGGTGTAAAACACAGAGTTGGGATCTGCCAGTCGGTTTTCTGCATTTATCTCTGTATAGTTAGGATTTACCGGAAGCCACGGGGTACCTGTGGTAAATCCTGCCTGTGGGCTACTGTCCCATTGCATGGGAGTACGGGCGTTATCTCTTCCTCTCTGATAAATGGACTCCATTATCTGTTCTTCCGGTATGCCGGCAGCCTTTCGTTCTTTATACATATTGAGAATTTCCAAGTCTTTGTATGCTTCTATAGGAAGTCGGATATTAGTCATTCCCAATTCTTCTCCCTGATAAATATAGGGCATACCTTCCATACCGTGGAGCATAATTGCCAAAAGCTTTGCCGACTCTGCGGGATAGTTTTGGGGATCTCCCCATCGGGAAAGAATTCTGGGTAAGTCATGGTTGTTGAGAAACAAGCTTCCGAAACCGCAGTTGTGTAAGGCATGTTGCCATTTTTCAAAATTCTTTTTTAGTTCTACCAAAGGAAGGGGGCGGATTTCCCATTTTGATTTTCCCGGTTCCAGATCCAGACACATGTGTTCAAACTGGAATACCATGGAAAGTTCGCTGCCATCGGGGGCACTGTATAACTGAGCTCGTTCCGGTGTTGCTCCCCAGGCTTCTCCTACCGTTACCAGGCAACCTTTTTGGAAAGTCTCTGCACTGAGTTCCCGTAAAAAGCTGTGAAGTTTAGGACCGTTGCCTGTGATGTGTAAGTCCGGCTCTTTTGCTATTTGGTCTATTACATCCAGTCGGAAACCTTCCACTCCTAAGTCCATCCACCACAAAATCATGTCGTATAATTCCCGCCGTAAAGTGGGATTATCCCAATGTAAGTCCGGTTGTTGCGGTGCAAATTGATGAAAATAGTACTGTCCTAAGTGGGGAACGTAAGTCCATGCCGGACCGCCAAACACTGATTTCATATCGTTAGGGTATGATTCCGGAGTCCCTTCCCGCCATACGTAGTAGTCGTGATAGGGATTGTCCCGGCTTTTAAGAGCTTCTTTGAACCAGTTGTGCTGATCCGAGCTGTGATTCAGTACTAAGTCCAGCATAATACCGATTCCCCGTTCTTTTGCCTTTGCGATGAGCTCTTTCATGTCGTCTAAGGTTCCATACATGGGATCTATGGCTCTGTAATCGGAAATATCGTAGCCGTTATCCACTTGAGGAGAGGCACATACGGGAGACAGCCAAATAACGTCGATTCCCAGTTTTTCCAAGTAGTCTAACCGGGAAATAATACCTTGCAGGTCGCCTGTTCCCTTTCCTGTGGTATCTTGAAAACTTTTGGGATAAATTTGATATGCGGTGGCTTTTTTCCACCATCCTTGTTTTGTTTTATCCAGCATGATTTATATCCTTCCTATGAGTATTCCGCCGGGTTCCAATTCCGACTTTTCCATGGTACAAGACCGGAAAGTGTGGGAGTTCTTTCCGTGGTGATACAGTATTTCTTTGGGCAGTGGAATAGACCACTGTGTTTCGGAGGCATTTATCCAAATTTTGATATTTTCTCGAGTTATTGTAAAGCATCTATCCGTATCTCCTTCCTGAATGTCTGCTTCCGCTGTCCGTAATTCAGGATTGGTGTTCCGTAGTGCTATGAGAGCCTGTATTTCTTTGTACATTTCCTGTTGTGTCGGGGATGGATTCCATTCCATGCAGCGACGACAATCCGGGTCGTGACCGCCGGGGAGTGCCAATTCCGTACCGTAGTATATACAGGGACTGCCGGGCAGCGTAAAAAGCAGTGCCAGTTGTTGTAAAAAAGTATCCGGGTTGGGAGTGCGGTTCCACAGTCGTTCTGTATCGTGGGAGTCTAACAGGTTAAACATAGCCGGATTATGCTGTGTACAATACATGGTAAGGCAGCGGCGTATGTCCCATACCAGTTGACGGGAAGTTTTTGTTGTATCGTAAAAAAACTCTGTAACGGCAGTCCGCAAGGGATAATTCATAACGCTGTCATATTCGTCTCCCAAAAGCCAGGGCACGGAATTGTGCCAAATTTCACCGATTAAATAAATGTCCGGGGAAATTTGATGAACCCGTTGCCGTACAGCTTTTAAAAAGCGATGGGACACTTCGTTTCCTACATCAAATCTGATACCGTCGATTTTGTATTCTTTGACCCAATGGATGCACAAGTCACAAAGATAATCGATGACTTGTGGATTATTGGTGTTGAATTTAGGCATTCCTCCGTGGAAAGCAAAACTGTAGTATCTGCCGTCTTTTGTGCTGCCCCAGGTGTCTTCCAATGGCCATGTATGTACCATAAACCAGCCCCAATAGGGTGACTGCGGGCCTTTTTGCACTACGTCCAGCCATGGGGCAAAGTAGGGGCCGCAGTGGTTAAATACACCGTCCAGCATGACTTTGATATTCCGTTTGTGGGCTTCCTGCACCAAGGTTGCCAAGTCTTTGTTGGTACCAAAGTGAGGGTCTACAGTGTAGTAATCTGTCGTATCATATTTGTGCATGGAAGCAGCGGAAAAAATCGGATTAAGGTATAGCCCCGAAATTCCCAAGTCCTGTAAGTAATCCAATTTTTCCGTAATTCCCGGCAGATTCCCGCCGTACCGTTGGTCATTTGTTACTTCCCCCTGCTGCCAAGGAGTCAGTCCCTGTTCTTGGGGACTGGCTGTTCCTCTGAAAAATCTGTCGGGAAAGATTTGATACCATACGGTGTCGCCTACCCAAGAGGGGGGAGTGGGAATATCGGCTTTATTCATCCATGGTTGATAAAAGCTTGCCACTTCTTTGTTTTCAAATTGGGCAACGGTACATGCTCCTTTTTCGCCGTAATGCCATATTTCATTTCCCTGATGCAGTTCAAACTGGTATCGGCATCTTTTGTAGGGCGGTTCAATAATAATGCTCCACAAAAGTATGGTACCGATTTGTTGTGTGTGGGTTATTTCTGTTTTTGTACCTGTCCAATCCCAATTTCCGCCAAGAATTCCTCCTTCAAAGGGGTCTCCCCACCGGAGGAATACTTTTTCTACGTCTACATCGGTTTGGATCCGAATCATCAGTTGATTTTCATTGATGGGATAGCTCCAGGGAATAGTGGAGCTGTGAAAGATAGCTGCTGTGTTCATAGTTGTTCTCCGTTACTTATATAGTGCCATACTCGCAGTATTTCTCCGACACTCCAGGCTTGAGCAAAACAACCCTGAGATTCTACGGGATTTGCTCCGTCATAAATTTCCGGCAACTGTCCGATACAACCTTCTGCCAGTGCTGCATGTAAATAGGAAAGCTGTCGTTTTACACAGTGTTTTGCTTCTGCAGAATACTGGTGAACTTTAAGGTAGGCTCTGTAATAAGCCCCTAGGGGAAAAACCCAAACAGTACCTTGGTGGTAGGCTAAATCTCTGTCTAATTGTGCACCACGATAAATGGGACGGAATTCAGGATCTTCAGGAGATAAAGTTCTCAATCCGTAGGGGGTATACAAATGACGGAAAACAGTTTCTACTACAGCTTTTTCCTGTTGGGGAGACAACAGTGAGAAGGGAAGGGAAACTGCCCAAATTTGGTTGCATCGAATCTGGTCATCGGCTTTTGTACCGGAAACTAAATCTCGTAAACAATCTGCCTCTTGGTTCCAAAACTGTACACGGAAACTTTCTCTGACGGTATCTGCCAGTGTTCCGTAATCTTGAGTCTGGTCTTGCGGTCCGAACCCCCGTTTTTGCCACTGTTCCATCATCCGTAAGGCATTATACCAGTATGCATTGATTTCTACCGGTTTTCCGTGTCTGGGAGTGGGTAGAATGTTTTCTACCCGAACGTCCATCCATGTTACTTGATGATAACCGGAGCCGGCAGTAATAAGACCGTCTTCTTCCATATGGATATTAAAATCCGTTCCCTGTCGGTACCACTTGATTATTTCTTCCATAACAGGATAGGCTCGTTCCACAAAATCTGTATCACCGGTATGTTTTTCGTATTCATACACGGTAAGAATGAAGAGTAGAGCTGCATCTACAGTGTTGTATAGGGGACTTTGACTGCCTTCGGGAAAGAGGTTGGGCATCAATCCCCGGTGACAGTAAGCCATAAATGTTTCCAAAATAGCTTTTGCTGTCTCATACTGTTTTGTTGCCAAACAACAACCGGGTAAAGCGATCATGGTGTCTCGTCCCCAATCTTCAAAAAAGGGATATCCTGCCAAAATTGTTTTCTTACCTGTAGATGCTCGGTGAGAAATAAATTGCATTGCACTGAGTACTAATTGCCGTGGTAATTCTTCTGTGTATCCTGCTTGAGTTAAAAGAGTTTTGTGGTATTGTTCTGTTTTTTCTTGAATGTAGTTAAAGGACGGCAGTGTTTCTTCCATGCCGTACACTATGTCCAATGTACCGGTGGTTCCCGGCAATACCTGAAACTCTATTACGTGGTTTGCAGAACACCGACCTAAAGTCATTTTTCCGTCGTCTATATCCCGTCGGTAATAGAGGGTGTCAGTGAACTCTGTATCTGTTTTTTTACAGGAACCGTTGGTTTTCAGATAGAGTCGTAAGTCTTGAACAGGGGCATTCCGGGAAGCTTTTTGTTCGGCATGTGAACTCTCTGAATCTTTGGGGCGGACACTGATACAGGCACCTTCATCTCGTGCTTCAAATAGAAATTCTTGGTCATATGGCACTCGTTCTCCTTTGGGAACAAACTGCATGTGAGGCTTTACTTGCAAAGTAAGGGAAGATGTAGAGCGGTTGTCGATGTAGTAAGAAATTCCTATGGTATTTTTTCCTTCTTCCAAGATGGCGGTTTTTAGTATTTCTACTCCCGATAGCAAGTAAGACCATTGGGGATAATGTTCAAAGGTAAAGTTGCTTAAATACTGATAGCCCTGCTGTGCTTTTTGATGATTTTGAAAATCCTGACTGGAAAGAATGTATATCCGGTTTTCTGTTTGTACCTGTTCATCCAGTCGGTGGATCATGTTGTAACGACAGTTAGGGGAGTGAGTACAAGCCATCAACAGTGCTTGGTCGTTTCTGGAACAGGAACCTATAATGCTTTGGGAAGAAAAACCTCCCAAACTGTTTGTCATTAAGTAACAGTGTTCTTCTCCCTGTTCTAATGTTTTCCAATGGTGTTTACCGTAGTAATATTTCATAGTATATCCTTTATTCTTGTCCCAAAATTATTCCCGACTTTTGAGGAATTTGAATGTCTTTGATTCCTGCCTGTAAAGGGATTTGGCAGTTTGTTTGTGTTCCGTTTGCCAAAACAGTCCACCGGTTATGTACATGTGTTTCAGAGACATCCGGGGTGGTTACTTCCGGAAGTGTAATGGAAACATCTTGTTCCGAGGCATTATACACAATAAACAGTGTTTTCCACGGAGATGCTTCTAAACCCACAGAGTTTGTTGTGTAGGACTCTGTATTATCTATCAAGAACGACACTATACCTGTACCATGTACTGTTTCCTGGGAAATCCGTTTATAAGCTTCCGCCGATTTGTCATACAAGCCCGGAAGGGTTTTTCTCAGTGCAATTAAACCTCTATAGTAAGAAACCAAGTCTTTAAAATCCTGACTCCGCTGCCAAGAAAGCATGTTAATGGAAGCCGGAGAACAATAGCTGTTTTCGTCTCCCAATTTTGTGCGGCCGAACTCTTCTCCTGCTTGGAAAAAAATATGTCCCTGACAGGTAAAGTATATCAGAGCACAGAGTTTGTTTAGGGCAAGAGTTTTTTCTGTTTTCCTGAAAAATGTTTCTTTTTCAGTGTGTGTTCCTGAGAGTATGCGGGATATTTCTTCTGTAGAACACACGGATAAGGTTAATTTATCCCATAAGGTAAAGTTATCGTGGGTGGAAACATATTGTACAATTTGAGAACAACTTTTTGGGTGGATGTCTCTGTCTGTGTTTCGCCATCCGGTTACTGCCTGTAATATGGCGTGTTCCATATGTGTTCCGCCGTTAACAAAACCTACTGCCTGAGGATGAAAAACATCTCCTTTAATTACATCACGAGAGTCATCGCTAAAGACAGCAATGCCTTCATCTAGTAAAGGTAAGTTATTTTTCTTTGCGGCGTGGGTACCTTCTTCCATGGGGCTGTCTCCTGCACTCCAGGGTTCTCCATACAGCAGTATTTCTCCGGCTCCAAAATTTTCGTCCAATTCCTTTCTGATACGATTCATCAACTCTGTGGTAAGCAATCCCATTAAGTCAAAGCGGAAACCGTCTATGTGATATTCTTTTGCCCAGTACTTTAAGGAGTGGACAATGTAATTATCTACCATAACTCGGCCTGCAGCCATATCGTTACCGCATCCGGAACCGTTAGACAAAGAGCCGTCGGGCCATCGTCGGCAAAAATATCCGGGGGCACTCCTTTCCAACCAGGAATCGGCAGCGTAGGTGTGGTTATATACTACGTCCATGACTACTCGCAGTCCGGCTTTGTGGAGAGCTTGTATCATTTCCTTACATTCTCTGATTCTGACAGCGCCGTCATAAGGGTCTGTGGCATAGGAACCTTCCGGTACGTTGTAGTTTACCGGGTCATATCCCCAGTTAAATGATTCTGCAGAAGCTTGATTGTCAGACCCGTGATTTTCGGTACTTGCTTCATCTATGGAGCCAAAGTCATAAAAAGGTAGTAAATGAATGTGGGTAACCCCTAATTCTTTGAGGTACCGTATGCATGTGGGATAGTCAGCCTGGGGATTTTCTATTGTAAAAGCTTTGTATGTTCCTCTGTATGCCCCGGGGATCCCACTGTCTTTGTCGTGGGAGAAATCTTTTATATGTAATTCGTAAATAATCTGTTCATTTTGTTGAGGCGGAGCTTTATCTTGGTGAAAATGGGGAGGATCGGTACGTCTTAAATCCACCACCATACTTTTAGTGCCGTTACATCCGCAGGCTGTGGCGTATGGGTCAGCACACATGACTGTTTCATTTTCATAGTGTATTTCGTAATCGTAATATATGCCGTCCAAATTACCGGAAACTTCTGCGTACCACACTCCTCTATCACTTTTTTCCATAGAATGGGTAGCATACGCCGTATAGTCCTTTCCCTCAGAAGAGAAGGTATACAGTTTTAATATAACAGTTGTTGCTGTAGGACTCCACAATTTAAAAGTGGATTGAGTCTCTGTATAGGTAACTCCTAAATCATCACCGTTATAAGCATATAAATTGTCAAAGTCTTTATTGTACGATAGTAAGGTTGCTGTATTCAAAGATGTACTCCTGTGTTCTAAAGTGTATAATTCAAAAAACCGTGTCCCATAGAAGGACACGGTACATGTATTGTGTTACAGGATGATTTATCCTTTTACGGATCCGCCCATACTTTCTACATAGTATTTTTGTGTCAGTAAGAACAAAACAGCTATGGGAATAGAAATGAGGACACAACCGGCGTAGAACTGTGTGTAAAAGTACTCAACATATTCTTTTTCCAACATGACCCACAATCCTATGGCGATGGTGTAGTGTTCAATGTCGTTACCCATAATGACTTTTGCAAAAATAAAGTCGACCCAGGGGCCCATAAAAGCACCCAATAATGTATAGGTAATAATGGGCTTTGAAAGGGGAACGGTGATTTGCCAAAAGGTATCCCACTTTGTGGCTCCGTCCAAAAAGGCAGCTTCATCTAAGCTGGTAGGAATTAAATCAAAAAATCCCTTTGCAATGTAAAAGCCAAGCCCTGCTCCTCCTGAATACACCATGATAAGTGCAATTTGTTTAAGTGTTCCCGATTCCAAAAATCCCAATCCTTTTAGAATGTAGTAAATTGCAATCATGGACATAAATCCGGGAAACATACCCAAGACCAAGGCTATATTCATCAAGGGTTTTCTCATTTTGAACTGAATTCGACTCATAACGTATGCCACGCTGAGAATCAACAAAGTTGAAACGATCATGGTACAGAATGAAATTATCAAAGTGTTTAAAAACCATCGGGGAAAGTTTATAAGCGTGTTGGCTGTCAACAAATTAACATAATTGTCTAAGGTAAATCCTCTGGGCCAAATATAGCTCTTGTAAGAACCCGGTTCTGCTCTGAAGGATGTGAGAATAACGTAGAATATGGGTAAAAGCCATAGAATTGCCAAAACAGCTAACAAGATATGGATCAGTGCATTACTGATATGTTTTTTTGAGCGCATCATTGGAAAGCCCCCTCGTTTTTATATGCAGATGTACGGTGGTAGGTAATAAGAGATACCGTTGCCAAAACAATAAAGGTCATAATACCGATAACTGCTCCTAAATTGTAATCCTTTTGGGTAATTGTAAGACGGTATAGCCAGGTAACCAACAAGTCTGTTTTTCCTGCGTAATAGTAGTCCATGGTGTCGGGACCTCCTCCGGAAAGCAAGAAGATAACATTAAAGTTGTTGATATTTCCGGCAAAGGAAGTTATCAAGTAGGGAGTCATGACGTGGATAATGTAGGGTAAAGTAATTTTGCGGAATGTGGTAAAGGGACTGGCTCCGTCTAGTCGAGCGGCTTCATACAATTCGTTGGGAATATTCTGTAATATACCTGTAGTGGAAAGCATGGTAAAAGGTACACCGATCCAAATGTTTATGCAGATAATCGTTATCTTTGCAATGGTGGGATCGGTAAAGAAGGGAATAGAGTCTGTAGATCCGATAATTCCCAATGTTCTTAAAATAACGTTGACCGGTCCATTGGCGTTAAAAATAGTACGCATACTCAGCAAAGTTACAAACTGAGGAACAGCTATTGAAAGGACAAATAAAAATCGCCACATGCTTTTTAACTTTGTATCTTTTCGGTTAATAAGGAGAGCTAACATAGTACCGAATAAAAAGCATGTTACAGTAGCACTGATCGCCCATATTATGGTCCATCCTAAAACAGGCCAAAAGGTTCCTGCCAGTTTACCGCCTTGGGCAAACATTGCAGTAAAGTTACTGAATCCTACCCAATCAAAGAGATTTCCCGGTGGCTGATGATTATGATCGTAGCTGGTAAATGCAATCAAAATCATGTATACCAAAGGAATAATAGTAAACATCAGTATACCGATAACGGGTATAAAAAGCATAACTTTGTGGAGATTTTCTTGCTTTAAAGAAGCCAAATCCTTGCGTAATGTGGCAATAGGTTGATTTCGGCTTTTTCTGACCTGTATGTTATATGCACTTTTGGCAGAGGCTGACATGACAACAAAAAATGCCAGAGTAATAAAAATAGTAATAACGCCGTAGAGCAAGAAAAGCATGGAGTTATCACCTGCTACATATTCGTATATACCTAATTCCGGATTAAAAACTTCGGCCTGGGTTTGTTCTCCCAGAGTGATAAAATTACCGATGTGTGTTATTCCGTATCGTATCATATAAACAAAGTAGGCTACTTCCAATCCTAAAAAAACTATACCTTTGAGAAACTGTTTGTGCAGAAAATTGGCAAGACCACAGATTATAAAGGAAAGTCTGGTAATAGCATTGCCGTAGGTTAATGCATGCAAGATAGAAACTTCTGAAGGATTTGGCACAAACTTTTGTTTATGGTTTTTCATAAAACACCTCTGTTTGTCATCTTTCTTTTAATGGTAAAGGCGTGACTGCCTCAATTTAAGACAGTCACGGTGACTACCTCAATTTAAGATAGTCACGGTGACTACCTCAATTTAAGATAGTCGCGGTGACTACCTCAATTTAAGATAGTCACGAGAGATAATAGTTATGTAAGCGGTTCTTATTTCTTTTCCATTGCTGCTACGAAAGCATCCAATTTTTGTTGAACATTGCTTTTGGTCAAAAGACCACTTCTGATTTCAGTAGGAATTGTATTGGCATAGTTCCAATATTTATTACTGAAGACAGTAGAAACAGGTTGCATTACGCTGGCTTCGTTAGCTTCTTTCATGATAACAACAGCCAAGGGATCGGACTGTATGGAAGGATCTGAACCGGCTTTTGTGTTTGCAGGAATCTGTGCTGATTTTTGATAGCGGAGGATCTGGTTTTCTTCATTTCCCAAATAGGTAGCAAAGGCAACAGCTGCTGCAATATTTTTAGAGTGAGTATTAACACCGATACATTTTGAGCCGTAGAAACCTTTTAACTGAATATCTTTTCCGTCAAGGTTATAGGTAGGAATAATTGCCAATCCTAAGTTATCACCTAAGATACCTTTGTAAAGGTCGTAGTTCCAAGCACCGTCAAACCAAGCACCAAGACGATGGTCACCGATAAGTTCGGATACGGAAATTTCTCCGTCGTATGCACATTTAGGATTATTTATCAAATCAATCAAGTAGTTGGTAACTTTAACACCGGTTTCGTTATTCCAGTCAACTCCGGCTTCAAAGTTATCTCCGTTGGGACCAAATACTGTCAACCCTGCACCATAATAGAATGCACCCAGTTTCCAACCGCCGGCGGATTCAAAGTAAAAATTATATACGTTGTCGGCAGTTTTTTTAGCCATAATTCCTTCAAG
>JAHLFV010000132.1 GCA_018883625.1 Candidatus Treponema excrementipullorum | reverse complement strand
TTGTAATACAGTACCCGTACTTTATACTGAGCCGTTTCCAGATTACCGCCACCGGTATATTCAAAATACACCGGATTTCCCTGACTATCCCGTTTATAGTTTTCTTCCAAAACCAAATCTTCACTGTAGGTTAACTCTTTTGCTTTTCCGTCTTTAACGGTAACGGGAGTTCCCTTTACAGTTTTGTACCAGTTATTGGCATCGTTGGCATCAATATTCCATTCATTATTTTCAACTAAGGGATACAAAACTTTTATGCCTGTTTCCTTTTCCCATGCACGGATGGAATCAAATTCGGCTTGTTTGATACTTCTGTACAGAAATCCTACTTCAAGGTAATTATCGATACGACCGTTATAGATAGTTTTAGGTTTGACTCCCCGAATTTCCGAAACAGTTTTTTCTTCCTTAAACCGTATCATAGGCTGATAGGTACTGTCCAAACCTTCTTTAATGGTAACAGTTCCCGTTCCCTCCGTATCTTCTGCTCCCACACCGATAGCTATAGCACTGATCAAGCTCTTTTCGGAAAACTGTCTGCTAGTACCTCCGTCGGCAATACCGATTTTTTTCAAAAGCAAATTACGGGGAGGCTTTTTTGCATAAAATACATCCAAAAAGGTTTGATTAAAATTGGTAGTAAAAACAGGAGCCAACAGAGCATACAATACAATAATAATGATGATAATAGAAGCTACTATTGAGCCTTTATTTTTTCTGAAACGGATCCAAGCATCTTTAAAATAACCGATAGGTTTATCTTCAAACTTTTGATCGGAAATCCGTTCCCCTTGATTGACAAATTCAAATTTCTCTAAAGGAATATGTTCAAAGTCTTTTAGTGTGTCTTGCGTCATTTTGTACTTCCCATTCTGATTCTTGGATCGATAAAACCGTAACTGATATCTACTACAATACCAGCCAACAAACCTACCAAAGTGTAAAACAAGGTATCAATCATAAACACGTCATAATCCAACAACTGGATGGAAGTAACGTAAAGCCGACCGACACCGGGAATAGAGAAAATCTGCTCTATGATCATAGAACCTGCCAGGATAGAAATAAAAGTAGCAATAATCATGGGCAAAATAGGTACCATGGCATTTTTCAGAGCATGACGGGTAGTTGCCTGAGTACGGGTAAGACCTTTACTGCGAGCCAAAAGCATATAGTCGGAAGTTAGGGTTTCCGTTAATTCGGCACGGGTAAAACGACACAAACCGGCTACTTGACTGAAAGATAAAGCCAAAATAGGAGCCAGCATACTATAAAACATTTTGCCGGAAAACCAAGAACCACCGGCATCTGCCAAAGAGTACACGGTTAACGGTAAAAGTCCGGCTTTGAAATAGAAAATATATTGTATTAAAAAGGCATACACATAGGAAGGAACAGACACAAAAATCATAACAAGAGTACTGATAAATTGGTCTTGCCACTTATTTTTTTTGACAGCGGCATATATTCCCAATGCTATACCTATTGGTATCGAAAGTAAGAAAGAATAAAAATTGACCAAAACGGTGGGCAACAAACGATTTTTCAGTACATCCCAAGCCGGTTCCCGAACTTGAATGTACCAAGAAGTACCAAAGTCCCATTTGGTAATAATATTTTTTAAATAAATTCCGTATTGAACAAGAAGAGGCTCCCCGTATCCGAGGGCGTCCCAACGGGCTGTAATAACAGCCTGCAAGTTTTTATCGGTGGGTAATTGTCTGGGCAGGATTCTGATAAGCATAAAACAAATTGTGAAAATCACAAACAAAGTCAGCAACATAAGCAGAACCCTTTTTATTACATACTTTGTCATATGAAATACCTCCTTTTAGGGTTCTTGCATAACTAGAACCGTTTTTTAAAGTATACAAAACAGGGACAAGCAATCCCTGTTTTGTACAGTTCCTGCAAAGGCTTTTGTCAAAGACACAGCCCAAGCAGGTCGCAGATTATTCGTAATTCAATGTACCGTTTTGAGTAGAAAGGAATTCTTTCCATTCGGCATCATTGTAGTGGTATTTCATCAATTCCAAGCCACCAAAGCTGTACATTACATTGTAATTATCCGTATAGTAGCTGTTTTTGAATGACAGCAATGTACAAATGGTAGTAGTACACAAAGGAATTCTGTAAAACTTTCTTAAATACTGCTCTTCCAACTGAGCAGTTACTTCCAACTTAACTTGATTACTTGCAGTAGAATACGGTCCGTTACCGATAAGGGCATCTGACCAATCTTTCCATGTCATGGTAACAGGCTTACCTTCCACAGTTAAAGTAGTTTTTTCTACGGAAGGATCCCAACAGGCAGCTTCATTCAAGTCATACATGTCGCTGTTACAATATATCTGCAAATTGCGGAAAGGATAGAAAGCAGCTCCACCCCATGCACCGTAACCGATGGCATATTCACCGGAAGGAACGGCAGCATATCTGTTTTCCAAGTTACCTACTCCTTCCAGGGTGATTTTTCCGAAACCGGAACCTTCAGCAGCGGCGTTAATGTACTTATTCATCAAAGCAATCTGATTGTTATCAGAAGAAGTTATGGCACCGGCAGCCCAAGCAATACGGATAACAATATCCTGTCCTGCTGTATACAAGCCGTCTTTGACCAACTGATCACAAGCTTTTTTCATCAAAGCCTGAGCTTCTGTTAAGTTGTATCCGTTTACTGATTTATAAGCTTCCTCCAAGGTAGCATATGCTGTGCCGGGGCCGTATTCAACACCGTACAGGTTACAAACGGCTTCCATGGCAGGTTCTGAATTGCGGTAAGAAGATTCAGGATCATTGTAAATGTCGTAGAAATACAAATTACCCATCAGAGCATAAGCCGGTTTGTAACCGGGAGTTGCAGTTACATACTCATCTCGGTCAATAGCCAATGAAAATGCCCGACGGAAATCTTCGTTGGTGAGCACTACGGAATTAGTATTTCCCTTAGATCTGTCCATTTCCTTTAAGTGAGCTAAGTTTGTGTTAAAGAAAAATGACAGAGTATATGTTTCATCTTGCTGATAAAGCTGATCAGAAAGAGAATAGTTTGCCAATTCTTCTGCCGGAGGAGACCATACAGAAAGACCACCTTTTAAGAAGGCCTGTTTTGCGGCAGATTCATCCATAACGTCGATAACGATTTTGGTTGTCTGCCAGCGCTGAACGTGTTCGCCGTCTACCAAATAATCGGTAAAGGAAAGAAGAGAACCGTCTTCCTGTTTTTCCCAACCGTACCAGTTTTCGTTTTGTACCAAAACCATTTGGCGGTCCGGCTGAATAGACTCCAATTTATAGGGACCGTAAGACATGGAGTTTTCTACTTTTGTACCGTAGTTTGTAGTTACAAGTTTTCCGGAAGTATCTTTACCGGCTTCATACAAGTCTTCGTATACAAGCCATGTAGAAGTACAGGAAGTTCTGAAATAATTGATATCGATATAGTTTTGAGTAACATACCGAATAGTATAATCGTCTACCTTGTACAACCCTACAGTATCAAAAGATGTTTCGGGATATGTTTTTCCGTATACAAGATACTGACAGGCTTCTGCCTCTGTTTCTCCCCAGTCAGATGAAAAAGTAATTACTTTTTTCAACAAAGCCAAGGTTTCGTCATTAAGGGTAACATAGCCGTCGGAATCAGCCTGTTTTTTCAGAGCATCAAAAGAAGCTGTATCAAACATAGCTTCACCGTACTGATCTACCATAGAAGACAGTGTAGCACCGTCTAACCAAGCCAACTCTTTTCCGGTAGAGATTTTTATTGGCATACCGTCAACAGTTGCATAAGAACCGTCAGCTGTTTTAATCAAATCGGAAACGGCATACTTGCCCTGACTGTCCATCCAAGCAGTAGAGCCGGAATAGTAGTATGCTTCGGCACCGGCTAAGGCTGATTCACCTGCAATGTACAGATTTGCCCGGTAGTTTTTCATTTGCGGATTTAACAACTGCTGCATGGAGTACACGTAGCTGTCGGCATTGATGATTTCGCCGTTCTGCCATTTGGCATCGGGATTCAAAGCGATTTCATACACATAACCGGCTGTAGTAGTTTCTGCAGTTTGACCTTCCGGCAAAGATACACCGTACTTTGTCAAATCACTTTGATTTTCTGCAGTAACATCGGTAATGGCAGTAGCCATTTCATATACCCACTGGTATACACCGTTTTCGGAATCTTTAATAGAAATAATACAAAAAGGAGATGTTAAATAAGAACGATTGATAACATCATCTGCATTCGTTTCCCAAGTATGGGGATTCCAGTTAGTGGCAAGGGCGGTAACGTGGTCATTAAAGGTGTAAGATAAAGACTCATCGGCAGTATCTTTTTTACCACAGGAAACCAGCACGGCGGCACACAAACAAACACCAAGCAACACAGTTGCAAGTTTTCTCATTTTTGGTTCCTCCAAAAGATACTGAGTAATACTATCTTTTCCCGGGTGAATATTCCCACAGCCGAAAAATCACATAGTTTCGGTCAACGTTTGGCAATCTTTTTGCTTTCGGAAACAACACACAGGCAGTCTATACTCCATCATCAATCGAAAGAAACGGAAAAAGACTACAAAAACAGTATAAAAACTCAATATTTAAAATAAAGCACCATAATTATAGTTTATATACTCTTATAATGTCAATTAAGACTACCTTTTACTCCACAAAGCTACCCTCTTGTCTTATATCTATAAAAAATGTACTATATGTCATCAGGTAAAGGAAAATTATACCTGATAACAGAAAAACATAGCAAATTATACTGTTTTATACATACCATTTTTGTATACCGTAAAACAGAAACAGTAACTGCTGAGGAGTAAATTTGATGAAAAAAAATTTACCGGGAATTGTAGTGTGTTTTCTTATAGCTATTCCGGCGTGGTTTTTGGGACAATGGCTGACTGTTGTAGGGGGTGCCGTTTTTGCCATTCTGTTTGGCATGATCATTACCCTGTTCTGGAAAGACAAAAAAGGAGCCGGTGCCGGTATTAAGTTCACCTCAAAAAAAATTCTGCAATGGGCAGTAATTTTATTGGGATTCGGCATGAATTTAAATGTTGTTTTCCAAACCGGTAAACAGTCTTTACCTATAATTATAGCCACCATTACCACTTCTTTGGTGATTGCAGTGTTGATGCATAAAGTTCTTAAAACAGACACAAAAGTTGCAACCCTCATCGGTGTAGGTTCTTCCATTTGCGGCGGCTCTGCCATTGCAGCCACAGCTCCCGTTATTGACGCCAACGACGAAGAAGTTGCCCAGTCAATTTCTGTTATTTTCTTCTATAATGTATTGGCTGCCATTTTATTTCCCATACTGGGACGACTTTTGGGATTCAGTACTACCAGCGGAGAAGCCTTTGGTATTTTTGCCGGAACAGCCGTTAATGACACGTCCTCTGTTACCGCCGCCGCTGCCACCTGGGACAGCATGTGGAATTTAGGTTCTCAAACTTTGGATAAAGCCGTTACCGTAAAACTGACAAGGACATTGGCTATTATCCCCATTACCTTGGTACTGGCCTTTATCCGGGCAAAAAAAGAAAAGTCAGAAGCAAAGATTTCTTTGAAAAGTATTTTTCCCTTTTTTATTTTGTTTTTTGTGTTAGCATCTGTCATAACAACAGTAGTGTCTTCCTTGGGATATTTAGCATCTGTTTTTGACCCCTTAAAAACTCTCAGCAAGTTTTTCATTGTTATGGCAATGGCAGCTATCGGATTAAACACCGATGTAGTCAAACTGGTAAAAACCGGCGGCAAACCATTAATTTTAGGTGCCACCTGCTGGTTAGGTATTACGGTGGTGAGCCTGATATTACAGTATGCCATGAACCTGTGGTAAAAAACAAATAACGTATACAACGGGGCAGTATATCTCCATTCTGCTGCCCCTAAAAACTCCTAGTCTTATGTGCTGTACTCCGCAATCATAATTACAAAGAGGGAGATATTAACTTTTTTATGCACAAAATACTAAACGGAATTGTTAGTTGCTTTACTACCCTTGTTGATATTTATTAAAAATGTTACATATAATGTGTTATGATTTTATACCACGGAAGTAACGTAGTAGTTTCAAAACCACAACTTATCCCACAAAACCGCTTTTTAGATTTTGGCTTTGGATTTTATACCACAACAAATAAAGAACAGGCAATTTCCTTTGCAGAAAAAGTCTACCGTAGAAGCAAACAAGGCGGAAAATATGTCAGCATATATGAAATTGACGAAGAAAAAGCCTTTAAAGAATGCTCGGTTCTCCATTTTGAATCTCCCAACGAATCATGGCTTGATTTTGTATCAGATAATAGATCTGGCAATTACAAAGGCCCAAAACATGACATTGTGTATGGTCTTGTTGCAAATGACGACGATTATACAACTTTTGCTCTCTATGTTTCTGGTATTTTAACGAAAGAATTGACCTTGGAAGCTTTAAAAATTAAGAAACTGTACAATCAACTTGTTTTAACTTCTGAAAAAGCCTTGAGCTATTTGAAGTTTATAGGGACATTATCAGAGTGAGGTTCACCGTGGAAGAAAAAAAATTTGAAGCAGTACTTACCTTAATTGTTCCTCATATTATCCGTTTAATTATGGAAAGGTATTCTTATGATGAAATTACAGCATCTAAAGAGTTTTACGTCTCAAAAGTTTACTCGTTATTGGAACAGGAAGAAACAAAACTGTGGCATTTCAGTCCTCTGACTTTATTCAATATGTTTGCAGAAGAGAAATCAACCGGAAACTTTATAATTCCGGAGGAAACATAACCATGAGCGAAGCAGGGATTTTTTTAGTACATTGTATTGAAACATATAAATTTGCAAAACAACTGACAGGAAAGCAAGTCAGCGAATTATTCAACACATACAATGTGTGGGATTATATTTATTCTTGTTTTGAGGCACTACATACCACGGGAGATAATTACATTGTAGAAGATATTGACTTGTATATTAAGTCATGCCAGTCATACTGACATATATCGGTCACTAAATCTCCTCCAAAGCTTGACGAGGTATTTTTTTTTGATTATCTTTTGTAGGACAATATAATTACACCTTTTACAGAATCAAGTTTCTGTAAAGAATAGAGTATACGCTGTCTCTTATACACATCTGACGCTG